>MPOY01000573.1 GCA_001896715.1 Methanoculleus sp. EBM-46 | reverse complement strand
TGCGGGACGCTTCCCGCCATCTTGAGGGCGATCACCGGGATGCCCGCCTGCCGGACCCGGTCAACGGCCCGCGAGACCTCACCGCCCATCAGCGACCCGGCGAGCACCAGTATGGATGCCCGGGGGAGCCGGGCCACCGCATCCACGGCAAGCGCGAGGGTCTGCTCGCCGACGAGGGGGATCGTGTCCACCGATATCCGCTCGCCGCGGATGTTATGGCGGTCCGCCTCGTTCACGGCTCCCAACGCCACCTGCGCCACCTGGGCACCCCCGCCGATGATGATCACCCGTGATCCGAATATCCGCGAGAACGGCGGATAGATGGTGACGTCGACGACGGACGGAACCCGCGCCAGGTCGGCGATGAGCTCCCCGTGGTTCTCACATTCCTCGAACTCGAAGTAGAGGTAAGCCTTCCCGGTGTTTGCGCCGGTGGTGATGATCGACTGCTGGATCATCTGGATATTGGCCTGATGGTCCGCCATCACCGTGGCCACATCCCGCAGTACGCCGGCCCTGTTCTCGGTGATGATCGAGAGGGCGTACATATCGGTATCGTTCGTCATGGTCCTCCCCGGCCGGAGATCCCGATAATCTCCGATCGTCTCAGGAACAGGGCAATCTTCGTCATACTCGCGCTAACTGATAAATTTTGGTCTCATAAGGGTTATAGGTTTTCGGTGCGCCGCCGATCGGCATCCTCTCCGCCCTTCTTCTCCCGTGCGGCAAGGGCGGTCGCGAGGAGGCCGAAGGGAATGTTGAGGTAGTAGGTGATCAACCGCCAGAGGACGACGAAGAGGCCGAGGAGGTAGGTGGGCACAAGCTGGCGATAGAGCGTGGCAGCGCCGATCTCCGCGATTCCGGCCGATCCGGGAATGAGCGGGAGCGCTGCGATCATCTGGATGACCCCTTGAAAGAGGAACGACTCCGGCAGGGATGGCGGCAGACCGAGGGCGATGAGCAGGGCCGATGCCGTGGCGTAGTAGAAACTCCACTCAAAG
>MPOY01000490.1 GCA_001896715.1 Methanoculleus sp. EBM-46 | reverse complement strand
TATAAGGAGATGATGAGCGAGGACGAGCTCATCGAGGCGGTGAAGATGGAGACCGCCGGAAAGCCTTCCCGCCCGCTCTACACCCCGCGGCTCCTCTCAATGAAGCCCCGGTTCATATAACCTCTTTTTTCGCGAACCTCTTTGAGATGGAGTGAGCTGCTGAAGCCTGAGCGCAGCCGCCGTCGGGCATGGCCCCTTCGGGCGGCCAGACCCGGCGATGGCGGGGCGGGGCAAAACGGTCGAGCGGGGAGAACGCGATGCAGGGGCCGTGGCGGCTATCGCTCCGGGCACTGCCCTTACCCCGGGATAGGCGGGGCGGGGGGGCCGGCAGAGAGCGTATGCTTAACCGGCAGGAGGCGCGGGCAAGGGACGCCGGCGAGAAGTAAGATGGTTGGAGTGTGGGAGACAGGGGAGGGGGAACGAGTTCCCCCTCCCCGTCGGCCCCTCCCCCCCGTGGCGATATCCACACGGTCCAGTGCATGGGGAGATCCCGGAGAAGACCCGGGCACGGCGGCCCACCGGCTCCACCCCGGGCACGGCTGCTCACCTGATATCGCCACGCACGGACCCCGCCCTCCAGGAGGGGGCGGGGGAGGAGCGCCGGAGGCGCGGGCGGGGTGGGGGGGCGGTGAGAAGTAAGATGGTTGGAGTGTGGGAGACAGGGGAGGGGGAACAAGTTCCCCCTCCCCGTCAGCCTCTCCCCCCGTGGCGATATCCCCACGGTCCAGTGCCAGGGGATAGGTGGGAAAGAGCCGGATACGGTTTCCCACCAGCTCCACCCCAGATACGATTTCCCGCC
Source organism: Methanoculleus sp. EBM-46 (assembly GCA_001896715.1). Lineage (GTDB taxonomy): Archaea > Halobacteriota > Methanomicrobia > Methanomicrobiales > Methanoculleaceae > Methanoculleus. The sequence continues at coordinate 270 of MPOY01000490.1, read as the reverse complement.
GGCTCCACCCCGGATACGGCTGTTCACCTGATATCGCCACGCACGGACCCCGCTCCCCGGTGGGGGCGGGGGAGGAGCGCCGCAGGCGCGGGTGGGGTGGGGGCCGCCGGCAGAAGCGCATGGGTATCCCTACGAAGGCGCGGGCGGGGTGGGGGTGCCGATGAGGTGCATGGGTAGCCTGCCGGCGAAGGCGGGGGCGGGGTGGGGGCTGCCGGCAGAAGCGCATGGGTATCCCTACGAAGGCGCGGGCGGGGTGGGGGGGGCGGTGAG
>MPOY01000320.1 GCA_001896715.1 Methanoculleus sp. EBM-46 | reverse complement strand
GGAGAAGGATGCACGCCTCCTCGTCTGCCTCGACGACGCGAACTACCTTATCGCGGCCGGCACCTACAACCTCCTCCTCTACCAGCTCCTCCGGCTCTACGAGGGGTGGGAGGAGATCCGGGGCGCCGGGGTCTTTGCGGTCACGAGCGATCTCGCCCTGAACCTCTACGCGGAGGCCGATGCGAGCGTCCGGTCGGTCTTCCGGCCGGCCGAGGTCACCTTCCTGCCCTACGCGAGGGCCGAGATCCGCGATATCCTCGCCGACCGCGCCCGGCAGGGGCTCTACCCCGGGGTGATGCCGGCGCCGCTCCTCGACCGTATCGCCCGGATCGCCGCCGAAGAACAGGACATCCGGGTCGGAATCGACCTCATCAGGGCGGCGGTCAGGCGGGCGGAGGCGGACGGCCGCCGGAGGGTCACCCCTGGGGACCTCGCAGCCGCAGTCCGGGTGACCACGGCCCCGGTCCTCCAGGCCCGGGTCACGGACCTTTCGGCCGGAGAACGGGCACTCCTCTGCCGGATCGCGGAACATGCCCGTGAAGGAGCTGATATGGCTTCAGGGGCAGTCTTTGAGGCGGCACGGGAGTACCTCGCCGTTGGAAAGTCTACTTACCATGAGCACCTGAAGGCCCTTGCAAAGATCGGGATCGTCGACCTCGTACCCGGGCCGGGCCGGGGCCAGGAGCGAGAGGTCCGGCTTCGCTACGATCCCGACGAGGTGGTATCGGTCTGCACCTATCCGGACTGATCCGGATCCTGTATCCCCGGAATATCGGCGTGGGATCGGAGATTCAGGTCATTTTTCCCGGGTTTGAAAATACTCGATAAAGTAACGCTTATATTGAGCCTGTTGTCTATTCCAGGACCATTGGCTCATTCTTTTAAACATCCGGGCGAGAAGATTCTGTATGCGCCGGAGAGAATCCCGGTGCAGGGAGATAGCAAAAATGCAACACAACAGCAGACCCCCGGGTGGGGGAGGAACCGAACCGAGAACCAGCGGCGGCAGCCCGGACCTGAAGTGTGACCGCACCGTCGGCCAGACCGCCACTGGTACATCTGCCCCGGAGGAGATAAACATCTCCCCGGTCCCTCTCTTCCTCGTCCCGCGGGTGGTGGCAGATGGGATCCGGCGGTATGGGAGAGCCGTCCGCGAGATCCACGTCCGCCGGACGCGGAACCACCAGTACACCATCAGCATCGAGCGGGGCCGGCCATGACCCCGGACATACGGTGAGGTCCTCGATTTCATCCGGTTCCTCAAGGCCCGGCGCCGGAGGGCCGTTCCGGACACCGCCCTCGCAAACGAACCCGTGCTCCGGAAAGATTGGCTCCGACCCGAGGAGGAAGAGGCGTGGAAAGATTTGTGAAGGGCGATGTCGTCGTCGTTGTACCGTTCCCCTTCTCGGATCTTTCGACGGCGAAGCGGTGGCCGGCTCTTGTCGTCGCGTCGGTCGTCGATCGGATCATCGAGATCCTGCAGGCAACGTAACCTCCTGCTCCGGTTTTCTACCGGGGACCTCTTGGCCCCAGTTGGGCCGGTCATCTGAGAGAGGCCTGCTATCTCGCGCTCCTCTGAAAGAAAGTATATCCACGATCAGCACAGATCAGGTTTCAATGCCAGTTACGGAGAAGATCCCCGTATCGGAAGAGATCTATAACCAGATCCTGGATCTCAGGGCCCCGGGCGAGACACTCGACGAGACTCTTGCGAGGCTGGTGGAGAAGGTAAAGAAACAGCGGCTCACGGATGATATCGAAGAAGTCATGGCAAGGGATGAGTTCGTGGAGTTAGATTCGTGACACTCCGCCTCATGGTGGACGAACGGGCCCGATGAGTGAGGGGGCCGGGGGATCTGGTTACACTCTGACCAGCCTGCGGGATAGTTACAGAAGACGGCGTATACTCTCATCCTGAACATCCCCTCACCATGCAGCCGGCCTTTATTACTCCGTCCGAAGTTACCCGTGCACCGTCTCAGGATGGCGCCGCCGGGCCCGGTGCATCCTGAGGTACTCGGACCGGGAAAGGGCGAAGTTTTCGGCGTTCTCAAAGAACGCGTCGATCAGGTCGGCCTGCTCGCGGCTCCAGACCTCGTTCGGGACTTCCCTGACCCAGAGGGCATGTCTCCGGACAAAAGCCAGCCGCTCCTGCCGGTTCTTCTCGCGATTAAACCTCAATTCCATACTGCTCTCCCCGGACCTGCAGGCGCTCCATGAACGATCGCAGGAGATCGCCATCGAGCGTCTCCCGGAACAACATCCAGAGGTAGACCGCATCCTCGATATCCTTGTCGCTCCCGAGATAGAGTTTATAGGGGATCTGCAGCTCGATGGGCGATATGAAGAACCGGATGTCGTCAAACTGTACCCTCTTCGCCCTGGACATCGCATAACGATCGAAGTCGTCTTTCTTGAACTTCATCTCGATGTTCGGGATGATCCTGCCGGCTTTGGCGATCCGCACGGCGAGCCTGTCGCAGAGCAT
>MPOY01000144.1 GCA_001896715.1 Methanoculleus sp. EBM-46 | reverse complement strand
TGTCATCCCGTAATGCTCTTATACGGGATCTCGCTCTTACCAGGAACCAACAACGAACAACCAACAACCGCTCTTATCATCCCACTATGGTTCTCGCTCAACGAGTTCTTGAAGGCTGCTGAAGAATATATGGCGGCGTTTCCATCCCACTATGGTTCTCGCTCAACAAATAGTTGATAGTGACATGGTCAATGTCGTGGTAGTTTCCATCCCACTATGGTTCTCGCTCAACATAGTAATTGCATATTCAAAACTCGGAAAGTGGTACGGGTTTCCATCCCACTATGGTTCTCGCTCAACTAATTGTCCGCCTGAAAGAAATGTTCGGCCGCGTTCCGTTTCCATCCCACTATGGTTCTCGCTCAACCTGTTGAAGATTGGATTGGTGGTCGAAGTAGAAATCGTTTCCATCCCACTATGGTTCTCGCTCAACAATCATGGCTGTGAGTCAGCCGAAGGAGGCAACACATGTTTCCATCCCACTATGGTTCTCGCTCAACCAGATGGAAGTTCAACGGCGACGCCGCAAAATACAACGTTTCCATCCCACTATGGTTCTCGCTCAACGGACGATAGAACCAGGAATCACGTGCTACAGGCTTGGTTTCCATCCCACTATGGTTCTCGCTCAACGAATTCGGCCAGAAGAGCCGAAGAACAGCTCAAGGCGTTTCCATCCCACTATGGTTCTCGCTCAACCCATAGAAGTGTTTAAAAATAGTGGAGAGTGGGTATTGGTTTCCATCCCACTATGGTTCTCGCTCAACAATACAAAGAAAACGAGGAAGCTGGCATAGCCATACCGTTTCCATCCCACTATGGTTCTCGCTCAACGAGTGTAGTTGATACTTGGTCGTTCGTTAATAATTCGTTTCCATCCCACTATGGTTCTCGCTCAACTATTCGATCCAACGTACTAAAAGTTCTCGGTATGGCGTTTCCATCCCACTATGGTTCTCGCTCAACCCAAAAGGAGTACGAAGATCGTATTGTGGCGTTTGTGTTTCCATCCCACTATGGTTCTCGCTCAACTATTGCGTCGTTCGTAGAATATACGAACGCCAAACCGTTTCCATCCCACTATGGTTCTCGCTCAACTAGTGCTATCTCATGGCTATTGTATCTCTCATGTATGTTTCCATCCCACTATGGTTCTCGCTCAACGTAAATCTAACACCACATGCAATTGTGGTGTCTATTGTTTCCATCCCACTATGGTTCTCGCTCAACATAGTGTTGTTGAGGGCGTTCCAGAGCCCGAAAACAAGTTTCCATCCCACTATGGTTCTCGCTCAACCCAGGAATGGGCAGGGGGTAGTTCCAGAAGAGTTCGTGTTTCCATCCCACTATGGTTCTCGCTCAACAAGAGTAAGGACCATGTCTGAAGCATTCAAGGTAAAGTTTCCATCCCACTATGGTTCTCGCTCAACTCTCTTTCTACCCCTTTCTCTCTTTCTAGTATTCCTGTTTCCATCCCACTATGGTTCTCGCTCAACACGAAGATCGTATTTTGGCGTTCGTGGAATATAGTTTCCATCCCACTATCTCAACTTATGCACTTTGACTTAACCTAAAGAAGGAAATAGAACAGGGTCATTGAAAAAGGCATGAAATCATCGTATATTCGT
>MPOY01000243.1 GCA_001896715.1 Methanoculleus sp. EBM-46 | reverse complement strand
GGATCTCCCCATGTGCTGGACCGTGGAGATATCGCCACGGGGGGAGGGGCCGACGGGGAGGGGGAACTCGTTCCCCCTCCCCTGTCTCCCACACTCCAATCATCTTACTTCTCGCCGGCCCCCACCCCACCCGCGCCTCCTGCCGGCAGGCTACCCGTCCTCCTCTCGGCCTCCCCCACCCCGCCCGCGTGGGTCAGAGCGATACCCATGATGGTTCGGGACGAACCGTGCCCGAGAGAACTTCTGGCGTCTATTCCCGGCAAAGATAGAGAGTGAGCACGCCCTGGCCCGACTCTCCCCCTCCGTGGCTTGCCCCGGACACCCGGCCGTAGCGAAGATCGCCCTCCGGCCGGCATCCGGCGTTTCCGGCCTTTCTGCACAGAAGGAGTACTTTTTGTACCACCCTCCCCAATAGGAGGGTATGCTGGAAGCGAACGAGTACACCCGTATCACGCAGAAACTCTACAGCAAATCGCTGATCCTGGAGAGTCCGACTGAGTTTCACCCGGTCCTGCACTTTTACTTCATCGATGCCCTCGCCCACATCGACTTTACCCTCGGCATTCTCGCCTACAACTACATGTCGCCGAGAAACATCATGAGCATGGAGTATATGCGGTGGCGTATAGATGAGGAGAAGATCGGCGAGCGGGCATACTTCCCCGGGTTCATCAACTGGCTCAAAGAAAAGCACCGCGAGAAGTTCGATGAACTTCCACTGCTCTGGTCCGGCATCTACGACCGCGACGACCCCGCCCAGTACCGGAGTTTCCGGATCGTCCTCAACCCCGACGACAAGAAGGCGATCCCGGCTGAATACCTCTCGACGTTCATCGACGAGTTCTTTGACCCGAGATTCATCAAACAGCTCTATCAGACCTCATCGCTTGCCCGCCTCTTTGACGAATATGCGAAGAGCCGGTCTGCGTAAGGAGCACATTCATGGACGTCGCCCGACTCACGTCATCACTCGTCCGGATCAAGAGCGAGAACCCGCCGGGGAGCACCGCCGATGTGGTCGCGTTCATCGGCGAGTACCTCGACTTGCTCGGAGTGAAGAACCGTATCATATCGCATCCCGGAGGGCGGGACAACCTCATCACGACCGAACCGGACCCCCGCCTCCTCCTCTGCGGCCACGTGGATGTGGTGCCGGCCATCCCCGACGACTGGACACACGACCCCTATGGCGGCGAGATCGCCGGCGGCTACGTCTGGGGAAGAGGCACGACCGATATGAAGGGCGGGTGCGCCGCGCTCCTCATCGCCTGCCGGGATCTTATCGAGAGCGGCGTTACCCCGAACGTCCAGTTCGCCTTCGTCTGCGACGAGGAGACCGGCGGCCCGTACGGGATCCGGTCGCTGCTTGCACAGGATCTCCTTCTGCCCCGTGAATGCCTGATAGCCGAACCGACGCCGGCAATGAGCCCGGCGGTCGGCCAGAAAGGCCTCTACCGGATCGACCTCTCCTTCCGCGGCAGACCCGTCCACAGTTCCCTCTACCCCCTGGTCGGGAAGAGCGCCGTCATGGCGGCGTTCGACCTGATCGGGTATTTACGAAAGGTCCACGCGCACCCGTTCCCGGTCAGCGAAGACCTGCAGCCGCTCGTTATGCAGTCGGCACGGATCTTTCGCGATATCTTCGGTATCGAGGGAGGGGACGAGATCCTCACGAGGGTGATGTTCAACCCGGGAAGGATCGAGGGCGGCGAAAAGGCGAACATCGTGGCGGAACAGTGCCGGATGGAGCTGGATATCCGGGTGCCGTGGGGGTGCTCTCTTGGCGACCTCCGGAAGAGCATCGCCGAACACGCCCCGGATGCCGTGATACGCGAGACGAATGTCGCGGCGCCGAGCCTGACCCACCCGGATGCCCGGGTAGTCCGGACGGTCTCCCGTGAAGTGGAGCGGGTCTACGGGACGGTAGCGCCGTTCCTCCAGTGGGCCGCAAGCGACGCGAAGCACCTCCGCGATAAGGGGTTCGACGTCGCGGAGTACGGGCCGGGGGATATCCCGACGCTGCACGCAGTGGACGAACGGGTCTCCATCGAACAGCTTGAGAAGGCGGTGGATGTCTACCGGGGGGTTATCCGGGAGTACTCGGGCGACCCCTCTCCTGCCGGCACAAGGTAGCTATCGATCCCGTTCTCCCCCATTTTATCCATCCCGGGCGGCAAGAGGAGGGGCGGATCTGATCCGCTCAATCCTTCACGGCATCCTTGAGGGCATCGAGAGAGAGTTTTGAGAAGACGAAGCCCAGCACCAGGGCGAAGTACATCGAGATCATGCGATCGACGAGGACGATAGCGATCGCCGTGACCGAAGGAACGCCCATGGCCGTGATGAAGTAGCTCAGCGAACCCTCCATCGCCCCCACGCCGAGGGGTATCTGCGAGGCAAGCCCGATGATGAAGGCGAGGCTCATGAAGATCGATAGCTGGATCGGGTTTACGAGGAACCCGAATGCCAGCGCCACGCACCAGAGCCGGGCAAACTCCAGGACCAGTGAGAGCAGCGTTATCAGGAAGACCACCACGATCTGAGAGGGTGGCATCTTCCGGATGTGCAGGTTGAGTCCCTGTTCTCTCCTCTCGATAGGCAACCTGACCAGAACCTTCTCCGCCAGTCCCATGAAGAAATCTGCTTTGTAGTAGAAGACCAGCAACAGGAACAGCACGAGCAGGGTGAACTCGAGCGCAATTACCGTCACGGCCCTGAGCTGGATCATGACGATGCCGGCGGCAACCAGGAAGAGGATGGTTAACTCGAAGAAGCGCTCATAAAAGAGCATGGATACTCCATCCAGGAACTGCATGCCGTACCTGCGTTTCATGAAGTATGCTTTGTAGAGGTCGCCGACCTTCCCGGGAGTGATATTTGCAAAGAACAGACTGGATATACTCACCAGGGAGGCATCGTACCATGATATCTCCTGATAATAGTACCTGCTCAGGTATTTCCAGCGATAGACCTTCGACCCTATGTTTGCTATGGAGAGCAAGAATGCCAGGATAAAGAGGGGAATGCTGATCGTTGTGATGATCCAGAGGTTGTCGATGATGCCTGACTGCAGGATGAAGTATGCCAGTATCACAAGACCGATCGAGAGGAGCAGCAACTGAATGAATCCCTGGCGGGTTATGTGAATTTTCATGGCATCCTCGGCCCCCCGGAGGTCATCCCCTGATCCCCCGCTCTCCAGTCGGCAGCACCTCATATCGGAAAACCACATCCCCCCCGGGGGGAGCGTCGGGATGATCTCTCCGGAGACCGGACAGTTCAACGGGCATTGGTCGTATATAGCGTATGCCTCTTTGATACATTAAGCCAGCGAAGATATCCGCTGAGAACCAAGTTTACATACACGGCGGCGCTATTCCATGGGGAATCCATCCAATCGCCCAGGGTTTATCAGGTCTGGATGCCAATGATAATTTATCCGTACAGTTCACAGGAGGATATCTGATGATTTCCATAGTCATTCCGCTCTACAACGAGAGAGAAAACATACTGACGTACAGGGACGAGCTTTTTCCGGAGATCGACCGTATTGCGGATGCCACGGGAGAGTCCTTCCAGTATATTCTGGTTGACGATGGGAGTCGTGACGATACATACCTGTTGCTGCAGGCACTTGCTCGCGAACGATCCGACGTTATCGCGGTGACCAACGGAACGAATAAAGGCATGGGAGCGGCGATAAAGCACGGTCTGCAGCATTCCAAAGGGGATCTTGTCGTAACCATGGACTCGGATCTCACGTTTCGCCCCGAGGATGTCAAAGCCCTTATCCTGGCATACCAGGCGTCGCACCCGGACTGTGTCTCAGGATCTCCGTACCTCGAGCAGGGATTACTGGAAGAAGTCAGTTTTATCCGGTTTCTGCCGAGCAAAGTGGTGAACACGCTGTACCGGATCCTGCTCGGCGCAGATATCACCTGTGTAAGCCCCATCTTTCGGCTTTACAGGAAGGATGCCCTTGACGG
>MPOY01000312.1 GCA_001896715.1 Methanoculleus sp. EBM-46 | reverse complement strand
GGGCAGTCGACTTGAAATAATAGGCGCGGCAACATGGGCCACACGTGATGAAGAAAGAGATCCGCGAACTGGAGCACGAAGAGTTCCCGCTTGCGGAGAAGGTCTGGACACACTACCGCGACCAGAAGGCGGACCCGCGCCGGGAGAGGATCTTCGGCGTCTTTGTCGACGGTGTCCTGGCGGCGACGGCCCGCTGCACCCGGCACCCGGGCGGCCTCGAGATGGACTGCGTCTTCACGCTCGACGAATATCGTGGAGGCGGGTATGCGCGGGAGGCCGTAGAGATGCTCCTCGACGAATGCGGCTCCGAAACGATCTACATCCACTCGACCCTCCCCCTGGTCGGGTTCTACGGGAAACTCGGGTTTGTGCCCATCCCGGAGGCGAGCCTGCCGGCGAGCATCAAAGAGCGGTTCGTCTTCTGCTTCGGGGAGATGGCGGGGTGCAACGTCGCCCCCATGATGCGCAACCCCCCGAGCGGGTAACCCCGCTCTCCTGCTTACCGCGCGGCGGCCGGCCGGGGGAACGTATCCGCCGCCGGACCCCGGGAGTCGAGCGTGCCCCTCCCGGTCAGGACGACGGCAAACCTGATGTGCGATGAGGCCCGACAGGCCGGATCGTTCGGTATGGCAAACATCGATTACGTCGTCCTGACCTGGAACAGCGCTGCAACGCTGGAACTCACGCTCTCTTCGATCCGGAACTACGGGCGACCGAACCGGATCATCGTCGTCGATAAACACTCGACGGATCGGACCACGGCGATCGCCGGGGAGTACGGCTGTGATATCATATCGTCGGGTGCATGCCTCGGGGCCGCAAGAAGGCTCGGGGCGCGCGAAGCCCGAGCCGATCTCGTCGCCTTTGTCGACTCCGACGTGGAGCTTCTCCCGGAGTGGGAAGAGGTCCTGCGGGCCTCTGTCGATGGGCGCTACCCCGATGCAGGGGTGATCGGTGCGCTCTACAATGACGGCTATCTCCGCCCGATAACCGACCCGGTCTCGTTCCTCGGGGGCAACGGTGCGTTCGGCTGTTCGGTGACGCGCCGGCGGTGCGTGCTCGCATGCACGACGCTCGATGGCCTATCAAGCGGCGAGGATGCGCTTTATGCTGAATTCCTGGCCGAAAAGGCCCTGCGGTGGTATATCCTGCCCGTCTATGTCAACCATCACCGGGAGCTCGGGAATGTCCCTGAGGCGCTGAGGTGGCGGTGGCTGGGTGCCGGCCTTCGCCGGCGGAGAGGGTTCCGGGCCT
>MPOY01000142.1 GCA_001896715.1 Methanoculleus sp. EBM-46 | reverse complement strand
TTTGAACTTGTCCAACCATTTCGAGGCATCCTCACCTGCCTGGCCCGGATGCACGACACCCACACGACAGTGAAGGAGGCAGACGGCCTCGTCAAGGAACGGATCCACATCCAGATCGCGGATGGGCGGACAAAGTTCCTGGACCTCGACGACCTGATGCCGCTCTCCGAGAAAGTCACCGAAACGGCAGACTTTCGCGTCAGCCTGCAGAGGACGCTCCTCACCCCCGAGAAGAGGTTACCGGTTGCAGAGAACGTCTTTTATCTCAGGATCATCGATAAAGGGCCGGTGACAGAGTGCTACATCGCAAAAGAGGGACGACTGGGCGGCCTGGACGCGATGGACCTGCGGAGAATCCTCAAGGGTGCCTGCGAGTGAGCGTACAGATTTCGGTCGCCGCGCCGTTCAAACATATGCGCAAGGAGCGATTGCAGAGGAGCGAGTTCGTCTTCTATATCGCCATCGACCGGAAGTGGATGAACAAAGAGCAGGCAAACCAGCTTCTAGAGCGGGCGAAGTCGGAAGGGCTCATCGAGATAGAGGGAGGCGCCATCCGACCGCTCTTCGATCTCGCGGCGATCTCGATACCGCTCGGGTTCAGACCCACATCCGATATACTCGCCGCGGAGGACCCCCTGGGAGATCTCATCGGTCGCATCGCCGCTGCGACCGGGAGACCGGTGCAGGATATCGTTGCTGAGGTTCACCGGGTCGTCACCGACCACTTCGACGGCAACCTCCGGGTGGAGGCGGCGGCGGTCATCCTCGCAAGAAAATACGGGGTGGCGTTCGAGGATAAACTGTCCGCCCTCCAGCGATCAGTCCTGAAAGCGCGGTAAGGCTTCATTCGACCGCCCCTCTTCGCAGGTTTACTGCCGCCGCTCGTCTATCTCTTTCATCAGCTCCTCCATCCATGCCGGAACCCGCACATCGGCCTGTGGGTAATGGGACGGGACGTAGGGTTTGATATCGATGAGCGGGCTGCCGTCGACGGCATCGAGACCCGTAACCTCGAGTACGTTCCCGCGCCGCGCATGCAGCCGGACGACGGTCGCGAGCACGGGGTTCGGGCGGGCAGGGCTACAGGTCGAGAAGATCCCCGTCTTCGGTATGTCCGCCCTGCCCATCGGGTGCACGCGGTTGACGGACCGGCTCTCCTCCGGCACTTTGTGCCCCCAGTAGAGCACCGTGACGTGGGAGTAGCCCTCGATACCTTCAAGCAGCGCGATACGGCTCTCATCGAGGACAATCTCCGATATCGCCTCTTTCGTGCTCCGGATATGCGTCCTGCTCGCGTCGGCCCCTTCCCGCTGTGAGATGCCGTCCCTGCCGGCGACGAGGAACGGTTCCTGCACGGCGTTACGGATTATCCCCACGGGCCGCAGGATCGGTGATGCGGTATCCATGCTCATACTCTGGCATCCGCTCGCGAATAGTTGCACCGGTGGCGGCATGGCTCCTGCCGGATTCCCAGAGATTATGGTGCATGCAGACACCAGAGAAGAGTATGGCAGATCTTGCGTCCTGTCGTCTCTGCGAGTGGCGGTGCGGAGTCGATCGCCTGCAAGGGGAGCGGGGGGTATGCCGCACCGGCCGCGCAGAGGTGGCGGCGACGATGTGTTCGGGCACTCTCGCAAGTTACATCGTCACCCTGCTCGGGTGCTGTTACCGCTGCCTCCACTGCAACGCCTACCGGATATCACAGTACCCCGATCCCGGCTGGCACTACGCCGGCCACGTGCCTGCGGCGGTGCTGGTGGCCGATGCCCGGGAGCGGATTGCCGCGTACCGGGGGCCCCGCATACGGACGATCGGGTTTACGGGCGGGGATCCGATCATCCACCTCCCCTACATCGAGGAGGTCGCGGCCGAGGTGAGGCGACAGGGTCTCGATCTCGGCATAGGGATATCGACCGGCGGGTTTGCGACGGCGGCGACGATGGCGCGGATTGCCGACCTCTGCCGGGTGATCACCCTCGAGATCAAGGCATGGTCGGACCCGGTCCACCGCGCCCTCACGGGAGCGCCGGTGGCCCCGGTGCTCAGGAACGCAGAATACCTCGCGCGCGAGGGAAGAGACCGGATCCGGGTCTTCCGAACGGTGGTGATCCCGGGTATGACCGATAGCGAGGTGGGCGCCATCGCAACATTCATCGCCTCGCTCGACCCGGGCATACCCTACCGGCTCATCGGGTTTCGGCCAAACAACGTTCTCTACTACCACCCCGGACCGTCAGCAGAAGAGATGGATCGGCTCTGTGCGATCTCTCGCGAAGCGGGGCTCGATGATGTGGCCTGGAGCGGCTACTACCCCGAAACGGTGCCCGACGGCATCAGGGCCCTCGCGGCACGCCTCGTCGATGCATACGGGGGAGACCCTGCAGCGGCGCTCACCGCCGCATATGCCGCGGCGTGCGGGTGCCCTACCCACCCCCGCGACTGCGGGGCGTGCCCGCTCCGCGGCAATTGCCCGGCAACCCTCCGGGAGCCCTGGCGCGGCCGATAAAACGGCTGCCCCTCCCGGGGCCCCTGTGAACGGATCGGAAAAAAGATTGGGTGCTGATTTATTCAGTCGCCGCTGCGGGCTGGCTGAAGTATTCGGCCAGGGATTTTGCGCCGCTCTGTGCTACGGCGGCGTTGATCTGGACGAAATCGGCGCTGATCTCCCTTCCACGCACCGACTTTCTGCGACGCTCTCCCTCCATGACCGGGTGGAACCCGACGCCCCTGGAGAGGAGGAGCCTCCGGCGTGCCGGCCCGGGAAGGTCGCGGCGTGCGGGAATACCGGTCTTATCCGTGCCGCCGGTGAGCCTGATCGTATAGCCCGGGAGACCGAGGACGCTCCCGTCGATCTCGTCGCCGATGCGCTTGCCGATGAGCGCTCCTGCGGCAGGGCCGGTCGCATCAATCTTGTATGAACGCCCGGTACCCGGGTCTGAGAGGATGATCTTGAAATCTGCCATGTTGACGACTCCTTCGAAAGTATCTATACAATTTGATAATATGGTATTAAAAGCCTACCTCCGCGGGGTTGAAAGGGAACGGTGGTCGGGGATACCCGCCGGAGCGCGCAAAGAGGGTTCACTTCCCCCAGAAGGGGTCTTCGCGGCGCCGGAGGGTGGTGAACTCCTCGAGGGTCTCGCGCAGGCTCGCGCTTAACTGGTTGATCATCTCCCGCTCGATCACCTTCACGTGCCGCTCCGGTACGTCCACGTAGAGGTCGTCGTCGACGTTGATCTGCCGGCCGACTGTCGGTCCATCGATGGATATCGCCACCTCTTTTCCCGCCTCCGCCTCCTGGACCGTCTCGTTCTTCGCCTGTATCTGCTTGATGCGGCCCACCCTCTTTCCGCTCGGGAGGGCAAGGTCGACACCGCTCTGGAGTTTCCCCCCGAGGACACGGACGCCGACCACCGCCGGGTTGCTCTGCCGGAAGATGCAGTTTGGGAGGATCCGGATCTTGGCCGGCATGATCAGTTTCTCAAACTGCTGCCGTTCGAGCTCCTGCTTCTTTTCCTCGCGCCACTCGACGTAATCGTCGAGGAGCTGGTAGATGACACCGCCCTCGAATATGCTGACATGGGACATCGAGGTGTCCGCCAGGGTGTCGACCGCGTCCGGCAGGACCGGCGTGTTGAAGGCGATGATCGCGCTGTAGAGGGGGTCTTTGATCGTCCCCGCCTCGATGACGTCGTGGCGGGTGACCGGCCCGACGGCGGCCCGCATTACCTGGATCTGGTGTCCCTCAAGTTCCTTTGAGAGGGCTTCGAGGGCGCCGATGGTGTCCGCCCGGATGATGACCCCGACATCGGAGAGGTTCACCTGGATGTCCTGAACCTCGTGACGGACCCGCTCGATCGCCTCGTCCCGGTTCCCTCCCCGGATGGCCCGGAGGGGGGAGCCCGCGATGACCCCGTCAAGCCTCGGGGCGGCGACTTTGATCCCCGCTGCGGCGGTGACGGACTTGACCCGCTCGAACCGCTCCTCGAGCAGGATCTCGCTCATGGGGCGGGGTTTTAAGAGGGAGCGCACTTTGGTCTCGATGATCTGGTCGTTTCCCGCGACGACGATCTCATCCCCGACCTTGAGGGTCCCGTCGTAGAGGATCAGATCGAGGGTCATACCGAGCCCCCGCTCCTCCTTCACCTCGAGGACAGTGCCGGCGCCGGGGCCGTCGGTGCTGACCTTGAGGTTCTCGGTCATGTAGCGCTGGGCAAGCCCGATCAACACCATGAGGATATCCGGTATGCCTTCGCCGGTGAGGGCGCTCGTCGGCACGATGCATATGTTCCGCGCGAAGTCGGAGACCCGGTCGAACCGTTCGGAGTTGAACCCGAGGTCGGAGAGTTTGCCGACAAGCTCGTAGACCTTCGTCTCGAGTATCCCCTGGACACGTTCGTTCTGCTGCGAGAACGTCTTCATGAACGGTTGGCCTGCCTGGGCGCGCCAGCCGTGGATGCGGTCGATCTTGTTTGCCGCAATCACGAACGGTGTTTTGTAATTGCGCAGGATCTGAAGCGCCTCGATCGTCTGCGGGCGAAACCCCTCGTTGATATCCACCACGACGATCGCCATATCGGCGAGCGCCCCCCCGCGCGCACGGAGGGTGGTGAAGGCATGGTGCCCGGGGGTGTCGATGAAGAGGAGGCCGGGGACGTTGACGCTGACCTTGCTCAACGCACCGCTCATCCGGGTGATCGCGTCGATGGGGACGAGTGTGGCGCCGATGTGCTGCGTGATCGCACCCTCCTCGGTCGAGACCACGGATGAACCCCGGATCCTGTCGAGAAGCGACGTCTTGCCGTGGTCCACGTGACCCATCACGCAGACGATGGGGGTTCTGATCGTTGATTGCTTTGCCATGGTTATCACCTTCCGGTATATACGAGTTATGGACGGATAATCCCCAAAAAACCTGGAATATTGACCGTTTTTCCTGAATCATGCCGTGGTCCGGATGATCCCCCTACCCCCGGGGTGCCCTCCGGCACCCGGAATACTGGTACGTTATAGAGCACGGGGTCTATTAATGATTCTCCCGGGCACCCACTCCGCTCCGGCCGGGATCGCCGGACCCGGCAACCGTGCGCCAGGATACGCGGCAGGTCCGGGTCGCCGGCGATCCCGGCCCGGCATGCACCCGCGATCGCCGGGGGCGGGAGAGGGTGCCGAGGCGATGAAGAGATACCTTAATCAAATCCGACCGCAAACTGGTATGAGTACAATTGCCAGGGTGGGGTAGTCGGTTATCCTAAGGGACTGTGGATCCCTCGACCCGGGTTCGAATCTCGGCCCTGGCCTTCCCTTTCTCGGATTATTCACGATCTGCTTTCTGACCTCGCCCATGTGGCGAGAGGCATTCACGGCGCCGAACCGGGGGTTGCAGTTGATCTAACGTGCTCTCACCGGCGACTACGGGCTGATAGCCGACTCTGATCCCCCGGATCGTAAGGGCGGAGAGAATACGAATCCTCATAGCGGTTGCCGGCAGAATATAATCGTTATGCTCTTTCTTTCATCGCAGGAGTCGGCGGAGTGGTCCGGTCATGCAGAGGAGGTTCTCAGGAGCGGGACTGCGCCGGGCACCTATGACGGCGACATCCGGCCGAACCTGCTCTCCGCCTTCGACTACTATATAGGAACGGTGCTTGCCGCCCGCGGACGGGCCGCAGAGGGGATTGAATGGCTGAGCGCCGCTGCTCTTGGAGAGGAGAACGATCTCTTCTCTGCGGGATTCCTCCTTGGCTTTCTCGAGCGCCATAACGGGAGACTTGCCATGCCCTCTATGGCGTTTGCCGACCCGCGCCCGTTCATGCACTTTGCCGGTGTCCCCATGATGCGGGAGGCACGAAAACGGTTCATTGCACAGTGCGGCACCACCCTGCCGCAGTTCGATGAACCACTCTCCATGATGGATATCGGGTGCGGCGATGGAGGGCTCACCGTATCGCTGTTGCGACACCTGTTAGAGACCGGCAGGGTCGCCGGGATCGGTGAGGTCCTCCTCATCGACTCGTCGCCTGCAATGGTCGCCCTTGCGGAAAAGACCGTTCGCGACGCATTTCCCGATGTCCGCATCGAGACCGTGAACAGCCGGATCCAGGACTGTTCCGGCAGCCTCGATCACCGTTTCGATCTCGCCGTCAGCTCGCTTGCCTACCACCACATGCCGCTTGAGCAGAAGAAGATCCACCTCGCGCGGCTCAAACCCTGGATCGACCACTTCATCCTCTTTGAGATAGATGCGAACAACGATGCCCCGGAGGTGTATTCCCCGGAGCTTGCGCTCTCGGTCTACCAGTCTTACGGGAGTATCGTCGATGCCGTCTTCTCGCACGATGCCCCGGTGGACGTGGCCATCGCCTGCGTAGATCTCTTCCTGATGGCGGAGGTCATCTCGCTCCTCACACAGCCCCGCGGTGTGAGGACCGATTATCATATGCTGCAGAGCCAGTGGCATGCGCTCTTCACGGAATGCCTGGGTCCGGAGTTCGCCCCGGGCTGTCACTCGCCCTGCTATGCGGACGAGCACACGACGCTCTTTACGATGCATTACGGGCGGGAAGCGTAGGCAGCACCTATACCCTGCTAAAGGACGAAGATGCTGCGTAGGGTACGAGATCATCTCCGGTGACGAAGGCGGAGGATTCATCGCTGTCAGGCGCTGCAGGGTACCCCGCGCGAAAGGCGCAAGACTTCGAAAAAATTCGTCGCCAACGCTGGATATAATTACCCGGCGCATCATATCGCAGACCATGAACGGACGACTGAGCATCCTGCTCCTCGCATCCCTCATCGCGCTCGGCAGCATCATCGCCGGGTGCACCGACACGTCGGATGCGACATCGGCGAGTTCTGCTCCACCCACGGTGCAGACTCCGCCGGACGACGCCGGCAACGTGACGGCCGGGAACACCCGGTTCGCGTTCGACCTCTACCGGCAGATTGCAAGCGCCCCGGCCTACACGGGCAAAAACATCTTCTTCTCGCCCTACAGCATCTCCTCGGCCCTCGCGATCACCTACGAAGGCGCCCGCGGCACGACCGCAGACGAGATCCGATCGGTGCTGCACCTCCCGGCGAACGAGACCCTCCGGAGAACAGGATTTGCCGGTATCGACGCCGATCTCGCCCGCGGGGATGAGAACTATACCCTCCGCACGGCAAACGCCCTCTGGGCCGAGAAGGCATACCCGTTCCTCCCGGAGTACATCGCCCTCGCGGAACGCTGGTACGGGGCAAACACGACGAACCTTGACTTCGCGAAGAACCCCGAAGGATCGCGTGCGACCATCAACCGCTGGGTGGAGAGGGAGACCGAAGACCGGATCCGCGACCTCCTGCCCCCCGGTTCGATCGACTCCATGACCCGGCTCGTCATCACGAACGCGATCTACTTCAAGGGCACCTGGGCCATGCAGTTCGATGCGAACCAGACGAAGGAGGAGGAGTTCCGGGTTGCACCCGATAAGACGGTGCGCATCCCGATGATGC
>MPOY01000227.1 GCA_001896715.1 Methanoculleus sp. EBM-46 | reverse complement strand
TGAGCCGATGTCGATTGTGAAGTCCGAGATCATTTCCTTAATAACATCAGAGATCTTGTCAAAGCCGGTATAAGGATCATCGAAAAGATAAGCTTTGATTTTATTCTGGTCGAAGCCGGCTTTTTCGCATATTTCCGGGAGATTCTCCTCACCCTTTTTCGAGGTGATGACTATTACTCTGTCGGGATTCAGCCTTTTGATAAGTGTGTAAAGCACTCCCGGAGATGTTCCGAGAGGGGTAATAAGTATCTTTTCACTCAAGGGTGTTACCTCCATTTTTATGGTTTTTATTGCGAATTTATTCAGGCCAGAGTGTTTGAACTCCTTCACAATGTCCTTTTTGACTTTGTCGATGATCTCCAGAATCGAGTTCATATCATCTTTGTTGTCTTTCTGGATATTGATACTCAGGCGAAGAGTACGATCGGTGTTTCCAAACAGGCTCTCTTCCATGAAAAATCTCGGGTAAACGTAATTCACCATGTTGTGTTTCTCGAAATGCGTGAACTGAAGAGCCTTAAAAGAGAGCTTAGAGAGAAGCTTCAGCCAGTTTGGCATTATAATCGCACCCTTGCATTCGTCGATTCTCTTCTGGATCATTGGGTAAACACTAGCCTTCTCGAGAGCTTCTGCCTTGTTCTTTATTGCTTCAGCTAGCTCTCTTTTCTTCGCATTGTTTTCGGAGTCTTCGAATGATGCTTTTAGCTCGCCTACTTTCTTTACAAGATCGGATACTTCTTTCTTAATAGATGTTGAGAGTTCGATATTACTTTCTAGCTCCATGCCTAGAGCTTCGATTTCGGTAATTGTTCTCAAAACACGCGTCTTGAAGTAATTCGGCTCGACGGTTCTGTCTGACTGAACATCAGTTCCGTCAATAAACTTTAGCCATCTAGAAGCCATTATCGTTAGTCTCTGCCAGTCTTCCTCTTCGAAGCGAGCTGAGACAACCTCTTCTAGAGGTTCCGGTTCTAGCGAAAGGATCTTCACTATCTCCTTCAACTTGCTAGGGTTGCCATTAATGGGCATATATTCTCTGTGGTATCTGGTTACCAGCTTCACGGCAGTCTTGATCTTCTCCCAGGTTTTTTCTTCACATGTGTCTGGCCTTTCACCGAAGAGCTTGAATCTATCATCATCTTCCAGCATCTGGTATGAGAGCTCGTGGTGGAGATCTCTTACTACGCACGGAAGACTGTCAAGTGGCAATATGCGGCCGTCTCCCAGTTTATAACTAAGCTTCGTGTGCCCGAGGTCATGAACGTTCATCGCTATGGCAAGCACAAAATAGAACTCATTTTTCAAGCTCTTTGGGACACCATTGAGGAAGTTCTCTTCACCGATAGTGTTTATAAGATTGACAGTAAACTCCATAAGTCTCTTGCTATGGCGCTGAGAGTGCTCAACGGTCTCGGGTATC
>MPOY01000005.1 GCA_001896715.1 Methanoculleus sp. EBM-46 | reverse complement strand
GAGAAAACCCCTATGATGCAGAGCCTCATGCTCAACCCATGAAAAAAACCATATCCCTGCGTAAACCACTTAGATTGGGTAGAGCAGGTTGATTTCTTTTTGGAGTTTGACTCCGTCGAGAAAACTAACCCCTGAATTGCCATCGAAGGCTGAACTGCGACTGAGATCGCGTATGGGAAATGGACCTCCGAGGAAATTCATCTACCCGCATTTGAAAGGAGTTTGTTATGCCACCCGATTACCAGGTTGCAGCGGGTCTCGATGTCCATAAGAAGTTCATCCAGGGTACTATTCTCTGGTTGAACGGCACCAAGATCCAGCAGAAATTTCCAAGAACCCCAGATGGGTTACTTGGACTGAAGGATTGGATCTTCGAATATAAATGTGATGTGGTCGCCTGTGAGTCCACCTCTGATTACTGGGTCTGCGTTTACGATCTGCTGGATGATCGTGTTCCAGTCATCGTTGGGAATGCCGCTGATATCAAAACCCTTGCTCACAAGAAGACCGACAAGATCGATTCTGAGATGATTGCTCTTCTGGCCCTCAAAGGGATGATCGCGCCATCCCGAGTCATGCCGCGCAGTCATCGCGACTTCCGGAAGCTGGTTCGGTTGCGCCACTTTCTTGTCCGGAAGCGAACTGACATCAAAAATCGGATCCATAGCATTCTCGACGGAGAACTCTTCCACCTCTCCCGGATCCTCACCGATATCTTCGGTGCCTCGGGCAAACGCATCCTGCAAGGGATCCTGGAGGGTGCATCGGTCGATGACATTCTTCGGTCTCTTCCCCCTCATGTACGGGAACGCAAAAAGGTAGAGTTGCATGACCTGCTCAACCAGACCCTCTCCCAGGGTGCTCTGATGCAGTTAGGCCACTGTCTCCGTGTTGTCAAGCAACTCGATACCGAGATCGAACGAATCACTGACGAAGTCCACGCGTATGCCGTCCAGAAATATCCTCGTGAGTATCAGATTCTCACATCGGTCCCTGGCATCGGAACTATCGCCGCGATCACACTTCTTGCCGAGATCGGGGATTTTAAAGAATTCCTCTCCGGTGATAGGTTGGCCAGCTGGATTGGGATTGTGCCAAAGGTGTACCAATCCGCGAACCATGTTGTCAAACGCTCGATCACCAAACGAGGTTCACGGCTTGCCCGGTGGATTCTCATCCAGGTAGCTCATGCTGCTGCAAGGACACGGAATACCGTTCTGCGTGATTGGTATGAGATGAAGAAAGCTGTGATCGGGACTGGCAAAGCGATCGTTGGTCTGGCGCGGAAGATGATCACCATCATCTGGCATCTCATCGTCAACAATGAGGAGTACGTTGACAAATACACCGAATCAGAGTCTCCAAAACCGCAGAAGATGCATACGATCCGTATTCCGGCATCACCCAACTACACGCTTGAGGAGGTGCTCACTCTCCTGACGGATGCACTCGGATTCCTCAAGAAACGAGATCCGGATCCAATCTGATATCACCCCCAACGAGAAGGCGCAAGCGGGATAACCGAATAAGCGAAAGCTCTCCACAGGTTACCCGAATCTCCATAAGAACCGGAGGTTTCGCGAGTCAAGAGAGTCTCGCAGGATGGATGCTGGAGGGGTCATTGCAGCATTTCGTCTGGAGATAAGGTGAGATCTAACCCTGTCAGAGGTAGTCGGAGGATGAACGGAGGCTCCGGCTTTTTTCATGGGAAAG
>MPOY01000284.1 GCA_001896715.1 Methanoculleus sp. EBM-46 | reverse complement strand
TATCACACCGATACGGGACTCATCATGTTCGATATAGATAATTTCAAGAAACTGAACGACAGGCACGGTCATCTCGCGGGCGATTTCGTTTTGAAGGTCGCTACAAAGATATGTGGCGCCGAACTGAGATCGGCCGATATCTTCGCCAGATACGGCGGCGATGAATTCGTGGTGATCCTGCCGATGACGGACCTCGCAAAAACGCGAGAAGCGGCAAAAAGATTGTGCAACGCCCTTTGCTCCTCCGCTGTGGAGTATAATGAAACCAGGTTCAATATACGCGCCAGCTTCGGCGTGACCTCTTACCGGTACGACGATACCCTTGAGGGAATGATCAAGAGGGCCGATAGATCGCTGTACATTTCCAAGAACGCCGGTGGAAACCGGGTTAGTGGAGGCGAAATCAATGACTGAAAACACCGGAGAGTATAGAGATTCGATGGAAATGGATTTTACGGGCCGCAATTTCTACGAAGAATACGCCTGGGAGTGCGATCTGGCAAACGGGGTCATAACCTTCAACCAGGAGTGGCAAAAGCGACTCGGATACTCCGCAGAAGCGGTAAAACCAGGTATGGATGGCTGGAAAAGCCTCATTCACCCGGACGATCGGGAGCGGACAATAAAATCCCTTATGGACTACATAGAGGGAAGATCGGAAAAGTACGAAGCCATTTACAGAATTAAGGCAAGAGATGGCAAAGACGTATGGGTCCTGTCTTCGGGAAAAGCGCTCCGGACAGACAAATCCGGGAAGATCACGAGGGTCGGCGGTGTTCAACGGTTGATATCGGACATTGAGACGGTCGAGCTGAACTTGCGAGAGAGAAAGAAGGAACTGGAATTCTTCTTCGCTTTTTCTAAACTGATCGACGATTGCGGCGATTCACTGGAAAAGATATGTGCCGGACTGACCGAACTCCTGCCGAAGGCCTTTTTCGATTCCGAACACACGGGCGTCGAGATCGTCTATCGGGACGGGGTGTACAGCTCCAAAAACCTGCTAAAAGACTCCAGGTTCATCAGGAAACCACTCAAGAGAGATGTCGAGGAAATTGGATCGATCAGCGTTTATTACCCCGGTTACAGAGATGTCCGTTTCCTTAGCGAAGAGGACAGGGTTCTTTCATCCATCGCTGAAAGACTCGGGAAGATAGCGATTAGAATCGAGAACTCGAAGGCCTTGAAAGAGAGTGAAGAACTCTTCAAGGTCACTCTCGCAAGCGTGGGCGACGCCGTTCTGGCGACCGATGCGTTTGGAATAGTCACTTTCGTGAACGGCACATCCTGTGAAATGCTCGGTCTGGAAATGCAAAAGATCCTGGGGCGACACGTGAATTCGGTTATGCATATCTTCAACGAACTCACGGGAGAGCCAGCCGAAATACCCGTGGATCGAGTACTCAGCTCCGGCAGGAAGGTCGGACTCGCAAATCATACCTGTCTCAAATCGGAAAACGGGAAAATCTACTTCATCGCCGACGCGGCCTCCCCGATAGTCATGGAGAACGGCGAAATCGTCGGAGTTGTGGTGAACTTCAGGGACGTAACTTCCGAAAAGGAGAGGGAAAGACGCATACTCGAAAGCGAAGAGAAGTTCAGACATCTCATCGAAAACATGATCGGTGGAATGATTATCCTGTACAGCGACGACGGCGGAAAGACTTTTAAGGTACGCGATATCAAGTCGGGGATAAGCGGTCTTCACTTCGATAGAGAATCGGTCGGGGGAAAGGATATCAGGGAAGTCCTGCCCGCCATTTCATCGACCTCCCTGTCGGCGGCTATAGAGAGCGTATGGGAGAGCGGTAAACCCCTAGCCCTGGATCCTATATATTACGACGACGGTGTATTGAAAGGCTGGTGGGAGAACTACATCTACCGGCTCCCTTCAGGAGATGTGGTGACCCTCAACTACAACGTGACTGAAAGGAAAGAGCTGGAGGAGTTCCAGAGACTCTCGCACAGCAACCTGGTCGAATTATCCAAATCCGTTGCATCGAGAAACTTCGACTTACAGTCGTTCATGGAAAAGGCCGTCGAGACGGTCGGCAGAATGCTGCGGGTTGACCGGGCCGGCATATATATGCTCAACGAAAACAGCGAGTTCGATATAAGACTACTTTACGAGGTGTCGGCCGACAAAATCTCTTCAAACGCCGGAAGAGCCATGGACCAAAAGCTGGCCGAAAAGTATCTCAGCCATATCAAAGATAGAAGAGTTCTTTCGATAGAGAACGTGTTAGAGGAAAACATCGAAGATCTCTTCATACGCAGCCTAATAGACGTTCAGGTTTACGGGATACTGGACATACCCCTGAGAATCAAGGGTGAGATCATCGGTTCGCTCTACTGCGACATGAGAGGGCCCAGGAGCTGGTCATACGAAGAGAGATCTTTCGCCGCTTCCGTCGGCGACATACTCACGATGGCCCTTGAAGAGGACAGGCTAGTTCGAAGCGAAATGCGTTACCGCAACATGTTCGAGGCGAGCAGCGCCATGATGGTTCTCATCGATCCCGATAGCGGCAGAATAGTCGATTCCAACCCCGTAGCGTGCGACTTCTATGGATATGGCAGAGAAGAGATGAGGCAGCGTTACACTTCGCACCTCGGGCTCGGAGACCTTGAAATGATGAGCGATATTAAGAACGGTCGTTCCAGACGTTTCACAACCAGGCATCTCCTCGCAGGCGGCGAGATACGCGACCTGGAAATCTTCGTCGGCCCGGTCGAGATCGATGGAAAGATGCTGCTCAATTGCATCGTAAACGACATAACCGATAGAGTCAACGCCGAGAATAAAGTCAGAGAGACCATGGTTGAGCTCGAGCGTTCCCTGAAAGATACGGTGATGCTTATAAGCAAGATAGTGGAGGCTCGCGATCCTTACACGGCAGGTCATCAGGCGAACGTTAGCAGATTGGCCGGTGAGATCGCCGAAAAGATGGGACTGGACAAAAAGAGGGTCCAGTGGGTAAAGACGGCCGGGATGTTGCACGATATAGGAAAAGTCTCGATACCGGCCGAGATACTTTCCAAACCTGGAAAACTGAACGAACTCGAATGGTCGCTCATAAAGAATCATCCGCTTCTGGGCAGAGAGATTCTGAGCGAGGTTTACCTAGGAGGTCCCATCTCAGAGATAGTCCTTCAACACCACGAAAAGATGAATGGATC
>MPOY01000124.1 GCA_001896715.1 Methanoculleus sp. EBM-46 | reverse complement strand
CTGTTTCACCGGCATGAGCATCATCTGCATCGACCGAGAGGTCGAGTGCATCTGCCCTACGTGCCAGGTTCCGAAGGATACCGGACTTCAGCATACGGCATTCTACTGCACGCGGGGCGATGAGAAGGCGCGAAGGTATGACCGGTCCCTGGCCGAAAAGACAAAGTAGAATCCCCGGCCGTCACGGAGAGGCAACAACCCTCCGGGCGGCAAAGGGGACCTGAGAACGGGGTACGCGGGCGGCGCTCGAGTGCCTCGTACCCCGGGATGCCCTCCCTCCCGGAGCGGGCGAGGGCCACCGCCCACCCCGGATGGCGCCCTTTATTATCAGTTGCGGCGGGCGTTATGCACTGTCGGCCACCTGGTAGAGGACCCCCGGCCCCTGCAGGCCGATCCCGGCGTCTCCTGATCACGCTCCCGCCCGCATGTATCCGCTTCCCCTATACCCCACCTAGATAAGTCGAAAATGCCCGTGAATTCCCCAAAATGCCTCAAATCATGGAACTCTTCCGGGCGACCCATACGGCTTGAGAAACGATCACAGGGACCGGCAGCCGGTATGGAGGCGGGAGCAGAATTCAATGATCCTGAGTTATTTCGCTAAACCCCTTGATTTCCACTGGAGATTTAGGCATAACCACCTGGGCGGCCCGGGGGGGCCGGGGTGCCGTCTCATCCCGTACTATCGGCAGACGCCGCACGTCACCGGGGTATAAACGCGACCGGGCAATACCCGGAGAGCAGATAGCCGGGGCCCCCGGCATCGCGCCGATAGAGATGTCAACCACCCCGCCGGGGCACCGCAGGCACCATAGCCGGATGGAGACGACCGACGTGAGTTGGAGAGAAATCTGCGGGAACGAGGAGGAGTTATCGCTCCTCTTCCACCACATCGAACCAGACGGGGTCTGGGCAGTCGGGCAGGCCACCGTAGTTGATGGTGATCTCTTCGCCCCCCCGGATTGCCCGGCAGGCGTAGATGCGGATCTCGCCGCCGGCAACGTCGCGG
>MPOY01000095.1 GCA_001896715.1 Methanoculleus sp. EBM-46 | reverse complement strand
CTGTCATTACTCCATCTCCTCTGCCTCAATGGGGGTGGCGAGATAGTTCCACCCATCCCGCGCCTTTAATAATCGGTAATTTCTTCCATCCCGCTCTCCCGGGAAAAAGACCAGAAGGCGACCGGGAATCGGGACGGTCTTCACAATCTCCTCGACGATCTTGCTGACACGTATGATGCCATACAGTGCCCCAATGCCGCTGATCGCAACAACAGACGATGAAGTACTCGAACTGGCCCGGCTCCCAACGTAGTTTGAGAGATGCTCAAGGAAGTTCTTCTCTTCAAATTTTATGAGCCTGGGATTTCGGTAGTATTTCTCGTGATGCTCGTTGGATGCGAGAAACTGCTCAAAGAGGAACGTAACGTCGATCGGGATCCAGTCATGCCCCGTCTCTTGGGTGACGATGGCGAACGCCTCCATCTGCTTCCTGAGCCGGCGTTCCTGGGAAGGATCGTAAATGCAGAACCAGACCTTCTCCTGCGGCGACAGGAGATCATTCCAGGGGAGCGAGATCTGTTTTTGATATGCCGCGAGCAGATCGTCAATCTTACTCATAGACCTCTCGCCCCGGCGAATATCTCAGGTATTAAAGTAATCTCCATCATACCGCCACTCTCGTGATATTTCAGCCACCCACGCCTCGATGCCAGGTGAATTGAGTCCTGAAGTTCGCGATCGGTTGCATCGAGCGCCCGGACCCAGAGTGAATCAAAGAGTGTCCGCCCTTTTAATCCAGTTAAAGACGCAATATAAAGCGCAAACACAGTTGACCCGGCGCGAGACGAGGCTTTCGATCGACTCTTATCCCGAAACCCCTGAAGATGCCCGGACTGAGTCCACGATGAGAGCAGGTTTCTGGTCATCGACTCGACCACCGCCGGGCTGTACACGTTTGGAAATGCGCGCTCCAGTTCTGAGGACAGCACCTGTTTTTCCACGACTGTTCCAGCAGGCAGGGTGAGGATGTAAGATGCCGAGACACGGAGAGATGCATCGCGACAGAGAACACAGAGAAGCGCCATGAGCGGGCGTTCGCCCTCTTCGCTCACGTTCCACGCCCAGCAGAGCGCTCTGAAAATTGGGATGTCGGGATCGAGCCCGTATGCCTTCTTCAGGTAAGCAAATGACTTTCGTCTCCCGGAGATGCTGGCCTTTTGAAGCAGGTTCTCATCGATTACTTTACCCTTAATTTCATCGAACGAAGTATCTGCATTGGTTGTGCTCAGAATGGTTGAAATCTCTTTGAACATTATTGTTCGAGCGGTGTGCACTCCGACTCCGTTTAAAAAACCTGCATCCTCGGGATATTGCTGTTGAGCGCTGATACGGTACTGCACACGTTTTTAATAGCCCTGTTCTCCGATAAAAACGTTAGGAATTGTTTTTGGTTGATTTCGATTGATCCAAGAAATCCTTTAGTAAAATGCTCATTGTAAGGGAGAGATACTACGTGAAAAATAAGTTCTCAAGATCAATCACAAAAACAAACCTCATATGATGTGGAGTTAATGACTCTATCATATGACCCACTGGATCGCCTCCTCCAACCGGGACAACGCCAAGATCCTCGATGCGAAGCATATCTGGGGAGTTCCAAAGCGGAACAAAAACCTCACGCAACGTGTGAAGCCCGGCGACACTATCCTTGTATATGTCCGGCAGGAGAAAGAGGACGACACCATCCTCCCCTCCGCGATAACCGGCGCCTACGAAGTCGTCTCCGAACCCTACGAGGACCACTCCCGCCTCTTTCTCACCCCGCCGCAGATGGGCGATGAGGTCTTCCCCTTCCGCATGAAGGTCCGGCCGGTCGCGGTCTTCCCTGAACCACTTGAGTTCAAGCCGCTGATCGAGGATCTCAAATTCATCACGAACAAGACGATGTGGAGCGGCCACCTCAGGATAGCCATGCGCGAGAT
>MPOY01000513.1 GCA_001896715.1 Methanoculleus sp. EBM-46 | reverse complement strand
GCAATTGCTTGCCTCCTAGTCTACTGTTTGGTCTCGCTTAGCCGTTCGCAAGCCCCTCCCTTTAGGGAGGGGTAGTTGACATGCTGTATCCTGTTCTTCCTGATACTTATGGTACCTTTTTGCCACCATCTCAAATACCTTTGTAGCACGCCGGCAGCGCCGTCATCGCTTCCCGGAGCAGACCGGCGGCCATGTCCGCCGCGTGCCGAAACATTTAGGATGTCATACCGCGCTCCCCGGATACCGGGGAAACCATGAGATTGAAAGATAAAGTTGTTCTCGTCACGGGAGCCAGTTCGGGGATAGGACTGGAGATTGCCCGGCTCTTTGCCGGGGAAGGCGCAGCCGTCGTGGCGGTTGCACGAAGGGAGGATAAACTGGCGGCGCTCGTCGATCAGATAACCGCCGCCGGCGGGAAGGCCGTTTCGGTCGCCGGGGATGTTACCCGCGAAGAAGATATCCGGAATGCCATACGGGCGGCAGTAGAGACGTTTGGTAAACTCGATGTCGTCGTCAACAACGCCGGGTTGATGGACAGGATGGAACCGGTCGCCGAGCTCGATGACGATACGTGGAACGCGGTCGTCGACGTCAACCTGACCGGGCCGATGCGCCTCTTCCGGGGCGCCGTTCCGGAGATGGAGAAGGCGGGAGGGGGTGCTTTCGTCACCATAGCATCCGTGGGCGGCATACGCGGAGCAAGGGCCGGGGCCGCATACACGGCGTCGAAGCACGGGGTCGTCGGGCTTGCGATGAATGTCGCCTATGCGTATGCGAAGAAGGGCATCCGGTCGAACGTCATCGCTCCGGGCGGCGTCAGCACCGATATACTCACCGGCAAGAGCCTGAGCCGGGAGGGGACGGAGGTCTATATGGCGGGTATGGCAACCAACCCGCGTATGGGAGAGCCGATAGAGGTCGCCCGGGTGGCGCTCTTCCTGGCCTCGGATGAGGCCAGCCTGGTGAACGGGGCGGTCATCACCGCCGACGCCGGGTGGACCGCCTACTGATCGCGGCCGTTCCGGCCACTATCGAGCATAAGGCAGTTATCCCGGCGGGGAGACTCTTACAGTATGTCTCCCCGT
>MPOY01000007.1 GCA_001896715.1 Methanoculleus sp. EBM-46 | reverse complement strand
TCGAGTTCCCTTTCTTTAAACTTTCCAGAATGAAAAGCCTGGCCTCCTGGGCGTACTGGCCGGCCGGTTTGCTGCCGTCCCTGAGTTCCGGAGCGTCTACGCCTATGAGCCTTACGCTGGCTTCCAGAGATTCTACGACTATCGTATCGCCGTCTATGACTTCGGTTACGGTCGTTAATCCGTCGCTTTTGCAGCCGCACAGAGAAAGAACCACGAAAAGCGTTATGAGAATGGAAACTCTGATGATATCCCGGACGTGCTTCATTTGTCACCTTCTTCCAGTTTGTTTGGAGGCCTCTGCCTTCAAATTAGAGAGGAGTTCTCTGAGAATTCCCGCCAGTGCTCCGTAACTGAACTTTTCACTTCCTGTGGAGAAGTTGTTTTCGGTGGCTGCCAGGTATTTTTGTCGGTTGAAAAGCAAATCGACCAGGTTCAGAACGGCCCCGTCAAACACTTCATCCGGGATTTTTGCGAGTCCCCCTTCCAATACATAGCTATCTCCAAGGTCCACGAAGGAAAGCCCGCTGTCTTCAATGTCGCTTTTGAAGACCGCATATTTGAAAAGCGCGACGGGTTTGCGTGCGAACATGGCTTCCAGGAGCTGATTGCCCCAACCTTCCAGGATACTGGGATAGGTTACTATGTCGGCGATACTGTAGGACTGGAAGAACTCTTTCTGCGACTGGGAACAGCGGTTGGAAAGATCAACAACGTTCACGCCCAGTTTTGATGCAAGAGCGTCGATTTTCTTCCTGTACCCGAGAGCCTGCTTCTCCGTCAGGCCTGTGAGAACCAGGTGAGCCCTTCCAGAAAACTCCCGACCCGTGTAGAGACGCCTGCCCTTCAACACGCGAGAGAGGGTGTTGAACCTGGCCACCAGTTCCACGGCGAGTTCTATGGCTTTGCGCTCCGTAACCCTCGTAGCCTGAAGAAAGACCACGTCGTTCTCGGCGATACCGGCCAGCCTTCTCAGTTGAAGGTTCTTTTCGGATGTCCAGGATGGCTGTGCGAAATCCATAACGTTCGGCACTACCGTGGCGTGGAGCTTTCTTCTTCTCAGGAGATCACCTGCGGAGATGGAGTTTATAGTTATGTGAGATACGTTCTCCAGAGAGGGCGGAAAGTATCTCTCAAGAATTTCGACGACTCCGGGGTGAGGGCTCGAATAATAAGGTCTG
>MPOY01000197.1 GCA_001896715.1 Methanoculleus sp. EBM-46 | reverse complement strand
TCACGGTTTTAGCAAAACTGAATCATTTTAACCCATTTTCGCGTACCGGACCGCACCCGGAACGCCACCGTTCCCCACATATCTAGAAAAGAGCGGTGAGGGTGCGCGGTCGGAGTTCCCGTAAAAGTTAACCATCAGCATCCCGAGGCGCCCTCGGGGGGTGGCCTCGCCGCGCCGCCCCGAACTGGCCACTCCGATCACCCCACACACTTGAGCACCCGGGTCTCCTCCTCCGGCCGCTTCAGCTTCTTGTGAGGTCGAAGGGGCGGAGCGGGAAGCCCTTAGTTCGTGTACATCCGAAGACTCGCTGTCGTGAGAGAATTTAGAAAATATTGCAGCGATACATCGGTATCGTGTTCTTCTCTTTCGTTTTCAGGGCTCTATGAAACCCAAACCGCTCATAAAACTTTTCGGCATCGGGTTTGGCATCGACGGTGAGAACGCAACATCCGGAATAGTCCGACACGGCTATTGCTATCGACCGTACCGCAGTTAACATGGCCCGCCCGACGTCTCTCCCTTCATATTCCTGGTGCGTGGCGAACCGGGCAATCTTGATCGCGGGATAATAGGAGTGGTTATACCAATCCTTGTCGTCCTCGGGATCGATGTCTTTCTTAATGGTGCTGTCGTTGAGGAGCGAGAAGTATCCTACACACTTCCCTTCATACACGGCAAGATAGGTAACGGCGACATGGGCATCCTGGTTTTTCAGTGCATCTACGGTCAGATAGTCGGTAAGTTCCTGATGTGTGCAAGAAAAAGATACGATATCATGATGGGCGGCGAGATGCTCGAAGGATATATCAGAGAGAGGTATCTTCGGTAACCCGGCGTCCGGAATCGTGGGAAAATTCTTCGAAGGCATTTCGATCGCGCAAAAATAGACTGAAATGAAGGGAACTTTCAGCGGATGGATTTTACAAGTTCCTCTCCGTGGTCACGTACCCAGCGGGTCATCTCCCGCCCTTCCGGAGTGTCATACCGGTCGGGATCCGCCATGTATTTCTCGAAGCGGCGAGCGTCATCCCCTTCCAGGTAGAGGCCTAATTCGATCTTCTGGGCCATATCAACATCATCCCCACGTTACTTTGCGCGCGTTATGATATACT
>MPOY01000416.1 GCA_001896715.1 Methanoculleus sp. EBM-46 | reverse complement strand
CGTTCGAGGTCGGAGGCCCCGCCGAGGGGGTAACGAGAGCTTCCACCCCGAAAAATTGGAAATGCTTCGTCTGCGACCTCTCAAAAGTCCGGAGAGGGGCAAGCCTTGCCTTCGATGAGGACTCGATCGGGTGCCGCGGGGGGAAGTTCTACCTCGGCTACGAGGGCGAGCGATTCCCCGACTTCCGTTACTTCCTCTCGTACGGGAAGCCCGGCGTCGTCGAAGGGGAGCGCTACAAACAGACGCCCGAGATCGTCGACGAACTCGACCGGGGAGCCGTCCGGATACCCACGAAGGGAAAGCGGATCGTCTTCAAGCGCTGGGATAACCTCGCGGCCGCGGATAATCCGGACGCCGTCGTCTTCTTTGCCCGGCCCGAAGTGCTCTCCGGCCTATTTACGCTTGCAAACTTCGACCGGGCAGACCCGAACGGGGTCGTCTCTCCCTTCGGCGCCGGGTGCAGCTCGATCTTCTACTATCCCTGGCTTGAACAGCAGAAAGAGGATCCGAGAGCGGTGTTCGGTATGTTCGACCCCTCGGCGCGGCCCTGCGTCCCGGCCGACGTCCTGACGATGGCCTTCCCCATGAAGAAGTTCGAGCGGGTTATCGGCTTCATGGAGCAGAGCTTCCTCACCACGGACACCTGGGAGAAGGTGATGAAGAAGATCGCCCGGAGCAACGCACTTCACTCGCCGTAGGGCACCGGACTATCCGACCCTGCGCCGGAGAACCGGGCGGGAGGGATGGGGCGGCATCCGCCCCCATACCTCGTGCGGCAAAGCCCGCCCGGCACCGGGCACACGTGACGGCGGCGAAGAGGAGCGGGGCCAAAAAGACCGTTGAGCACCGGCACGGCCGGGAGAGCCTCCTGCCGCTCATCACGATGCCCGGGACGTGTCACCCGGTTTTTCTCCGCTCAAAAGTCTGGCGCGGACGGTCTCCACCAGATCGTCGGTCGTCAGGAGGAGGAGCGTATCGCCGGCCTCGATGACGGTGCTGCCGCCCGGAACAAAACGTTCGTCCCCTTTCTGCATGAGTATGATGAGCGCCCCTCTCGGCAGGCCGAGGTCGACGACCTGCTTGCCGACCGCCGGGGCATCGGGAGATATGGCAATCTCGACCAGCTCGCTCGGCGTCTCGGGGTCCACATCAAACTCCCGGGATAACTTGCGCTTCTCCTGGAGGGGCGCGGCGAGACCGAGCCACCGGGCGACGGAGGGGATCGACGTTCCATGAACGAGCGCCGAGACGAGGACGATGAAGAAGACGATGTTGAAGATCATATCCGCGCCCGGCACTCCCGCGACGAGAGGGTAGGTCGCGAGGATGACCGGGACGGCGCCCCGCAGCCCCACCCAGGAGACCAGAGCCTTCTCGTTCAACGGCATCTTCCAGGGGAGCAGCGTAAGCATGACGGCGACCGGCCGGGCAACCAGGATCAGGAAGGTGGCGGTGAGGAGGCCGGGAACGATCACCGGCACGAGCTCGGAGGGGAAGACCAGCAGGCCGAGGGCGAGGAACATGATGATCTGCATCAACCATGCGATACCGTCATGGAACCGGATCAGGCTCTTTTTGTAGACGACGATGCTGTTCCCAATAACCAGGCCGGCGATATAGACCGCGATGAACCCGTTCCCTCCAACCGTGGCGGTCAGCCCGTACGTCAGCAGCACCATGGCAAGGCTGAGCACCGGGTAGAGCCCTTCGGACTCCAGTTTGAGACGGTTGATGAGCCAGACGACGAATCTGCCCATAGCGTAGCCGAACAGGCCCCCGACGATCATCTGCTGCACGAACATCGGGATGAGGGCAAAGACCGGCTCGCCGGGGGTGAGTATCAGGGCGATGATGCCGGTGGTGAGGAAGATCGCCATGGGATCGTTGCTCCCCGACTCAAACTCAAGGAACGGACGCAGGTTTCCTTTCAGGCGCGCTCGCGCCATGCGCAGGACCGAGAAGACCGCCGCCGCATCGGTGGACGAGACGACCGCACCGAGAAGAAAACCCGTGAGCGGCGGCAACCCGAGGATCAGGACGACAAATGCGCCGAGGACGGCTGCAGTCAGAACAACGCCGATCGTAGAGAGTGCTATCGCCGGCCAGAAGACCGGCTGGATCTCGTCCCATCGGGTATCGAGGCCCCCGGAGAAGAGGATATACGCAAGCGCGATGACCCCGATCGTCTGTGCAATCGTAGGGTCATCGAACGGAATGCCGCCCGGTCCTTCGGAGCCCGCCAGCATCCCGACGATGAGGAAGATGAGGAGCGCAGGAACTCCGAGTCTCTCTCCGAACTTGTTTGCAATGATGCTGATCAGGAAGAGCAACGATATACCGAGGAACAGGATCTCAAGGGTAAGCACCATCTGTGGGTACAATTCGTGCCCGAACTATCTTAAGGATGACTCCCCGCTGATAGACCGGGTACCGCGCACCGTGCCGATCTTTCTGCCTGCAGCGCGAAACAGCGCCGCGTAGATTCAATGTACCCGGGTAACCGGTAATTTACCGGTCATTCCGCTATATTCCTGATGGGCCGCACCGATACATTTCGCGGGATTGATAAGGTCGCCGCAGACACAGGTACCTGGTGAACCCTGGATGGTAGACACTCCCGCATTCTCCCGATCGCTCGGTACCGTGCTCCTCTTGACGGCAGCGATATTCCT
>MPOY01000391.1 GCA_001896715.1 Methanoculleus sp. EBM-46 | reverse complement strand
TCCAGCGTCACCGGGAGCCCGGCGACCGCCCAGGCGCTCATACCGCCCTCGACCTCGTAGACCTCGCGAAACCCGGCCTCCCGCATCATCTCCCGGACGCCCGAGCTCCGCCCGCCCCGCTGGCAGTAGATGACGTAGGTCCCGTTCCGGTCGAGATCCGTGAGGCGTCCCTCAAACTCCCGGGAGTCGATGTTGATCGCGCCCGGCACATGCCCGGCGGCGAACTCGTCCGGCCTCCGGAGATCGATGACGGCAAACGCCGGGTCCTGCCCCCTCTCATCGATCAGGGCGGACACCCCGGCGGGCGGCACGGTCCGGATGATCACGCCCGACTCAGCCGGGCCGGTACACCCGGCGATGAGCACGACCACGACGACAAGCACGAGAAGAGGATACACCTCGATCATACATGCATGTCGTGATCGCCGGGATAAAGGAGTTGCGGTCCCCCGGGGCAGCTCAGGCGGTATCGTCGAACCCGGGCGCCGCATCATCCATGCCCATCACCGCACAGAGGGTATCCGGCGTATCCAGGGCCACGACCTCCCCGCCGTCGACCACGGCGACCCGGTGGCAGATCGCCCTCGCCTCCTCCAGGCTCTCGGTCGTCAGGACGATCGTCGGCCTCCGGTCCCGGTTCAACCGCTGGAGCGTCTCCCAGATTCCCCGGCGGCCGGCCCCGTCCAGCCCCTTCGTCGGCTCGGCAAGAAAGAGGACGGACGGGTGGATAAGATACGCCCGGGCGATCTCAAGCGACCGCGCCATGGCAGGAGGAAAGGTCTCCACCGTGGCATCCAGGCTCCCGGAGAGGTTGAAGAGCCTGGCGATCTCGGCGATCCGCCTCCGCCGCGCCCCCTCGCCGAGGCCGTGCATCCGTGCATGGAAGTCCAGGTTCTCCCTCGCGGTCAGGGCGGGGTCGAGGATGGGCTCCGGAAAGACGACTCCCATGCTCCGCCGCACGTCCCCGAGGTTCCCGAGGATCGCAAGCGGCGACCGCTCGGCAAGCGCCGGGACGGGAAAGATCGTCGTCATGAGGATGGCGGTCAGGATCCGCCGGCCCTTGCCGCAGGTGCAGAGGATACCGAAGACCTCTCCGCTCTTCACGTCGAACGGTATAGGGCCTCGCGCCTGAAGGCGCTCCAGGCACCGGATCAGATCCTCAACGGTAACGACAGTCATGCGCCTCCACAGGGATCCCGGCCGCAGATCCCCCGGAATTCCGGGACGGCGGCTTTACGGCGAAATATCGCCCGGGGATTCGATATTGAGTTTCCGTTACCCGATTCGGGGAAGGAATTGCTGAATAATCATATCTTAATTGTCGCTATATGAACATATCTATTTAGAAATGGATATAAAATCAACCGTTTAAGATTTTCGTATTGTCTCAGGTGCCCTTTTTGGCGTAAACCTGCTCACCCACATCTTCAGGCAGGAAGCGGATCCGCACCGCAGACCTCCGGGGGCCGGATCAAAGTATTTATCGTGCGGGACCAACCGGAGTACCCGGCCCATGACGACCGATATATCCACGATAGCGATCCTCCCGGTACCCTTCAGCCCCGACCAGGCCCTGATCGCTCTCGCCGTCCTCATACCGGTCCTTCTCCTGCTCATCCTGCTCTTCATCAGCGCAGGCGTCTTTGAGTCGATCGGGTTCCGGTTCTACCAGGCGGTGCTGGTGACCGCCGGCGCCCTCTTCGGGAGCCTGGTCAACATACCGCTCATCCCCGTCGGCGAGGCCATCATAGCGGTCAACGTGGGCGGCGCCGTCATCCCTCTCTTCGTGACCCTCGATCTGGTCGTCAGGGGCCGGGTCTCGCGCCCCAAAACCCTCGCCGCCATCGCCGCCGTCACGCTCGTCGCCTACATGCTCGCAACACCCGTCCCCGGCACCGGGATCACCATGCCGTTCTACGTCGCCCCCCTCGCCGGCGCCGCCGCAGGCCTCATCCTCGCCGGGGGTTGCCATGCCGCCCCCGGGCTTGCCTACGCGGGCGGGGCCATGGGCACCCTCATCGGCGCAGACATACTCAACCTCGCAAACCCTGCGGTCTTTGCAGCGCTCACCGGAGGAAAAGCGGCGGTCCTCTCCATCGGGGGCGCGGGTATATTCGACGGCATCTTCGTCACCGGCATCTTCGCGGTCCTGCTCGCCGCCTACGCGGGGAGACAGCTGCGAAAGTCGGCAGGCGTCTGCCCCCGGGAGGGGAGAGAGTGAACACCCCCGCACAAAAGAATCGCTACCGGTCGGCAAACCCGCGGAGCCAGAGCTCCGTGCAGGCTATCCGCCAGAACTCGGTGGAGTACGGGCTCTTCCCCTCGAGGAACTCCCGGTAGTTCCGGAGCACCCGCTCCGCGTCCCAGTAGGGTCGCCTCGCGAACTCCGGCGACGAGAAGAGGGCAAGAATATGGGGCCGGAGTTCATCCTTCATCCAGGCCTCCTCGGGGGTGACGAACCCCATCTTGTCCATCCGGCACCGGATAGCGTCGGGCACCAGCCCCTCGACCGCCCGCCGGAGGACGTACTTCGTGACGCCGGAGCGGATCTTCTGGTCGAGGGGGAGGCCTGCGAGGTACTCCACCAGCCGGTAGTCGAGGAACGGCACCCGCGCCTCGATCGAGAACGCCATAGCGTTCCGGTCCCCCCAGTGGAGCAGGAGCGGAAGGTTCGAGGCCGTTATCTCCCGGGCAAGCACCTCGTCAAGCGATCCCGCGTACCGGAGGACCTCCGGCGCATCCCCCTTGAGAAGCCCCCGCCGCTCCGACCGGACGGCGAACTGGCGGGCCGCCCACGAGAAGAACGACGTATGACGCCGCGCGCTCCCGGCAGCCTCCCGGAGAGCCGCGAACACCTCCCCCTGCCGGAGGAGCCCGCGGATATACGGCATCTGGTAGGCGATATACCCGGCAAGCTGCTCGTCGGCCCCCTGCCCGTCGAGGACGACCTTCACCTCGCTACTTGCCAGCCGCATAACACAGTACTGGGCGTATATCGAGAGCGATGCAAACGGCTCGTCCTGCATATAAAGGAGCCTCCCGATATCCTCCCAGAGCCCCTCCGTGTCGGGGGTGGTCCGGCGGTTCGCGACCCCCGTCGCCGCAACCACCGTATCGATATGCCGGCTCTCGTCGAACCGGGGATCCTCGAAACTGACCGAGAACGTCTTCTGCCGGTCGCCGACGCTCTTCGGATGCCCGCTCTGCAGGAGGACGTTGGCCAGGGCGGTGACCGTCGACGAATCGATACCCCCCGAAAGACAGATCCCGACCGGGGCGTCGCTTTGGAGCCGGAGCCGGACCGCGTCGGCGAGGAGCGATCGAACCCCCTGCGCGGCCTCCTCGTCATCGGCCCCCCGCGGGGCACCGTTCACCGCGATATCCCAGTAGCGCTCCGGCTCCCCGGCGCCCGCCTCCGACACCACGACGAAGTGGGCCGGCGGGAGCTGAACGATCCCCTCGTACATCGTCTCCGGCGTATGGTCCGCGACCCCCCAGGCGAGGAACGTAAGGAGCATGCGGTCGTTTGGTCTCCGGCCGGCATGCACGAGGAGCGCCTTGATCTCCGAGGCAAAGAGAAACGATCCGGCATCCGCCGTGTAGTAGAACGGCTTGACGCCCAGGCGGTCACGGGCGCAGAAGAGCTCGCGGCGCCGGCCATCCCAGAGGGCGAACGCCCACATGCCGTTGAACCGGGAGAGACAGTCATGCCCCCACTCCTCGTAGGCGTGCAGGATCACCTCCGTATCGGTCGCTGTGGCAAAGGTGTGGCCGGCGGCGACGAGCGCCTCGCGGACCTCGGGAAAATTATAGATCTCGCCGTCGAAGACGATCTGGAGCGACCCGTCCCCGTTTGCCATCGGCTGCCGCCCCTCATCGGAGAGACCGACGATCGCAAGGCGCCGGTGTGCCAGCCCCACCGGGCCGGAGAAGAACTCCCCTTCGCCGTCAGGGCCGCGGTGGGCGAGCCGTTCCGCCATGGCCCGGACGAGCGTCGGATCCGCCGCTTCCCCGTCCGGGGCGACCATTCCTGCTATCCCGCACATGTCGGGCCCCCGTCACTCGTCCAGGCAGGTCTTATCCAGGCCGGTGCCGTTGATGTCGCAGGACGCACAGGGAATCGATCCGTTCACCACCCGGTAGGCATCCGCAAGGACCGCGGAGTTCGCGAGCATGCCGGCGATCAGGATCGCTTCCAGGATCTCGTCCCGGGTCGCGCCCTTTGCCTTAGCCGCCTGCATGTGATACTCGACGCAATGGGTGCACTTGAGCGCGGCGCCGACCGCAAGGCTGATCAGCTCGATCGTCTTCGGGTCAAGCCGGGTGGTCTCGACCACGGCGCCCTTGTAGAGCAGGTGCGATATCAGGATCTCGGGCCGCTCCGCCATACGCTCGAATATAAGGGGGACCCTGCCGTACTCGTTCTCGATCTCCCGGAGGAGCTCGCGTGCGATAGCATCCGATCCCCGCTCTGCAACCCTCGCCAGTATCCTCTCAAAATCCATCGCTACACCAATATCCTGGTCTCCGAGAAGGGTTTGATCCGTATCAATATGTAATTGCGCATCCGCGACGGCAGAACGTCGGCGATATCCCCGACGGTGACCCCGCCGGTGACATCGAGCGACCGCACGTCGTCGGCGTAGAGGTCGTAGGGGAGCTTCACCCGGAGCCCCTCCATCTGGGCGGTCACCGGCGTCGGGTGCGTCAGCATGGTGACCTCGGGGATCTGCTCTTCAACGATCGCCATCAGGCGGGGCGGGAAGACGGAGAGCGGGTCCCGTGCAAGGGCGTCCCGCCGGGCATCCAGGGCGCGGGAGACCTCGTCCACCAGCTCGTCGAGTTTCGCGAGCTCCTCGGGGCGCTTGAACCGGTGCATGATCCTCCCTACGCCGCCGACGTAGCCTTCGACGGGCGGATCGACGATCCGGGCCAGGGTCTCGCGGTCCGGTGCTCCGGTCACGACGATCGGCACCTGGATCCCCCGCCGGAGCGCCGGGAACTTATGCTCGATGCACTCCTCGAAGTTCCCGAGCACGTAGACGGCAAGGTCGTGCTCGTTGATGACGTCCCGCTCCTCGTCGTTTAAGTTCGCTATCCGCTTCCCAAATCCCCGGGCAAGCCCGATCATGTTCGTCTTCGCGCCCGAGCGCCGGAGGTATTCGGCTATATCGCAGGCGGTGTGGGGGAGATGGTGGATCTCAAGGCTCGGGCTCACGACGGCGATCTCCGTCCCCACGAGAGGCGCCTCGATCACATCGCCGGCAAGCGGTTTTGCAACCGTCCGTATCAGGTCGATGTCGTCTCGCGGCACGAACGACTGGAGCACGACGTCCTGGGCCATGACGTGCTTCTGCACGATGTAACCCCCGAGGTCGTCGATCAGGTCCATGATCTCGTCGTGCCGGTAGACACCGCCCTTGTAGGTCACCGGCACCAGTGTCGTCACAGCGTCACCCCCATCTTTGCAAATATCGGTACAACCATCGTCTCCACGATGTCGCCCGGGAGGGTATCCTCGCTTGCCACATAGTAAAACTTCTCATCCTTGATGTACTGGCGGCGGACCTTGAACCCTTCGGGGGCGATGTACTGGAGGGCGTAGATGATGTCTTTGTGGAGCGTCTCGCTCGGGTCGGCGACGACCATCTGCTCGAGCTCCTCCTCCCCGACCACCCCCGCCGGGAGGACGATGGTGAACCGGTCGGGCTGGTCGACGTTCTCTTTCCCGTAGTGGGCCCAGAGCTCTCTGAGCAGCGGCGCAAGGTAGGTCTCGTCACCGATATCGAGGACGATCAGCTTCTCGCCGGGGTTGACGTTGGCAAAGTCGCCGACCCGGATGGACCGCGGCATGTGGCGGAGCACCCCGGCCGCGATGAAGATCGGCACCTTCGGGTCGACGTATATGTGGAGGCGGTCGATCACCTTGATGAGATCGAGGTCCTGGAGGACGTCGCCGGTTATCCGCTCGTAGGCCTCTCTCCCGACCGGATCGGGCGACTCGACGACGAAGTAGTTCAACGGGGGCATCTACTCTCCTTTGACGAATCCGGATGCCAGCAGGGCCGACCCGACCGCGCCGATGTACTGCGAGTAGGGCGGGACGACGACCTCCGTCTGCAGGAGCTGGCCCATCGCGTAGACCAGCCCCTCGATCAGGGAGGTGCCGCCCACCATGATCACCGGCTCCTTGATGTCGACCTCCTGGAGCTGCTGTTCAAAGACCTGTTCGGCGACGCTGTGGCAGGCCGCAGCCGCCACATCCTCCCGCGACGACCCGGCGGCAAGTGCGTTCACCAGGCT
This sequence comes from Methanoculleus sp. EBM-46, assembly GCA_001896715.1. GTDB lineage: Archaea > Halobacteriota > Methanomicrobia > Methanomicrobiales > Methanoculleaceae > Methanoculleus. The sequence goes on along the minus strand of MPOY01000391.1, from coordinate 8,530 downwards.
CTGCGTCCCAAAGACGATGCAGTAACTGTTCATCGGGACGTTTTTGCCCATGCCCTTCATGGCGAGGGGGCCGAGTTCGGTGATGTCCACGCCGAGACGCTTTGCGGTCATCTCGAGGAACCTGCCGCTCGCGCCGGCACATATGCCGCCCATCGTGAACGTCCCGGGTATGCCGTCGATGACGCTGATCGCCTTGTTGTCCATGCCGCCGATATCGATGACGGTCGCAGACCCCTTCTGGTGGCCGGCAAGGTAGACGGCGCCCTTTGAGTTCACCGTCAGCTCTTCCTGGACGAGTTCGGCGCCGAAGTGTTTCCCGATGAGGAACCGGCCGTACCCGGTCGTCCCTATCGCCTGGATATCGTCGGGGACAAGCCCGGCCATTGCAAGGGCGTCGGCAACCACGCTATCGGCGCTCGCGATCACCTCGGTCGTCGGGTGCCACCCGGTGCCGACGATCTCGTTATCTTTCATCACGACAGCCTTCGTCGTGCTCGACCCCGAGTCGACGCCCATCGTGATACCGGTCTGCTCCTCGCGGGCAAGGAGCGCCCGGCGGCGGGCGATGGTGGTCAGGGCCTCCATCCGGGTGAGGAGGGTGCCTGCGGTCGTCCGCTCGGTGAAGGAGTAACTCACCACCGGGAGCCGCGAGTGTTCGGGTATGTAGCGGCGGAGCTCGTTTCGGACGATAGCCGCCTCGGCGCACCGGAAGCAGGTGCCTATGAAGACGCCGTCGGCGTCCACCTTCCCGTCCACGAGCGCCATGCCCCGGGCTATCATCAGTTTCAAGTCGGCGCTCCGGACATCGAGGCCGAACCGGTCGACCGCCCGCTCGACGTCGGCAAGAGCGATGTCGGGGAAGAAGACCTCCGCGCCTACCGATCCTGCAGCGTCGTATATCTCTTTCTGGACGCCGCTGTACTCGGGCCCGCAGGAGAGCTGGGCGATCCGCACCTTCTGGCTCATGCTGCACCCCCGTTCGGGAGGCCGGCGAGGAACTTCTTGATGGCGGCAACGAACCGGACGCCTTCGTCGTCGGTCGTGGGATACTTCAGTTCGAGGATCGGTATGCCGCTCTGGCGCAGGGAAAAGAGGATCAGCTCGTCGGTCCTGGCGCACCCCATGCACCCGAACGCGAAGTCCGCGTCGGTGACGATGACCGCGGCCTCCGCCTCCTCGATGAGCGGGCCGTATATCGCCATCCGTCCCCGGACACCGGACGGCACCTCGACGGCCGCGTACTTCAGGCCGCGTTTCGGTTCTTCGGGCGTGATCTGCAGGGGCGGGGAGTCAACCCCGGCGGTCTGTATCCGTTCCCGGATACCAAGGGCTGCACCGAGCGGTTTGTGGCCGAACCGGGCCACGAGGTCGGAGAGGATAAGGCTCGTTGCAGGATATATGAACACCTTTGCCATTCTCTTCAGGACTCCTCGTCTATGAGTTCTTGTAGTCGCCTGATAGTTATTCCGGATCTCTTCTCGGGGGCCGGTTCCGGCGTCTCCGCCTCTTCTCCCCGCCGCTCGACCTCTTCGAGACCCCGGGTGATGTAGCGCAGGATGCGGAACTCGCGCTCGTGGCCGAGGTAGCCCGGCCGCGCCCCGCCCAGGTTTGCCCGGCACCGCCGCGGGTCGCCGGGCGGGAACCCGCGGTCTTTGACGAATATGTGCATGGGGTCAAACGTCCGTATCCGGGCTATGAGCCGGTCGACGGCCTCCGGCTCGCCCGTCACCTGCAGGCCAAAACAGGTCTCCTTGATGAGGACGCCCTCGGACGCCTCGTATGCCCTGAGGGCAAGCTCGCCCGGGGTCATCACCGGCGACTCGACGAAGACGTACTTCGTGACCGTGCCGACGTACCCCGGTATATACTCAGCCACTCACTTCACCTCTCTCACGTAGACCGTCGTTCCCTCGCGCATTTTAGCAAGGCTCCCCGCATCGAGCACCTTCCCGATGACGTTCGTGCCGGTGAGGGGCTCGGCGGTCGGGCCGAACTCGGCGTTCGGCGTCTCCCGTATGCCGACCATGCCGGCCCCCCGCCGCGAATCGTTCGTCATCGCAAGGGTGAACGCCGGGACCTCCCCGGTGGGGGTGTTCTCCGGTATGATCCCGACGCCCTTCCCGATCTTCGGCTTGAAAAGAGAGACGTCCTCGAACCGGAAGACGAGCGGCATCTTCCCGACGGCGTGGTGCTTGAGCCCGGTCACCTCGCGAAAGATCGTGACCGACCGGGGCGCGGCCGCCTCGTCGAGGGTGATGCTGACGACGTTCTCGGCCGCCTCCGTTGCGACCCGGGCCGCACCGGCAGAAAGCACCTCAAGCGTCGTTGCCGGCGTCTGGCCGACCACCATCCGGTCTCCGCCGGCCGCATCGGCGGTGAGCGCGATCCCCCGCCGCTCGGCGACCGCCTCCGCCTCCGCAAGGGTCAGGCCGACCAGGTCGAACTGTTCGGGCTCGACGCGGATGGCAAGGAGGTCGCCGTCGCTGGAAAACCGCACGAGTTCAAGGCCGTGGACCACCCGCCCGACGACGGTGTGGGCCGGGCTTGCCGATACGCCCTGCGTGTAGATGTAGGTCGCTCCCGAGGATTTCCCGGCGGTCCTGACCGTGATGGACCCCTCGAGCCGGGGTCCGATGAACTCCGGCGGGACCTTCGTCGGGACCAGGTGGGTGTCGGTGATATGGGTGCTGCTTGAACGGTCCACCCGGAACCGGCCGCTCTGCACCGAGAGCAGGAAGTGTTCGACGCTCCGGGCGGCCCGGGTATCGATCTCGCCTCCCGTAAACCCCTGCACCTCCGCCTCGATAGAGGAGACGACCTGCATCCCGTCCTCGAGCGGCAGCCCGGGGTCACGGGTGACGATCGCGTGCGACCGATCTGCGCGCCTGAGTATCCGTTTGATCTCGACGACCCGGTCGCCTTCGGCGATGCGGTCGAGCAGCCCCCGGCCGGTGACGACCCTGCCGATGACGCCGCCGTCGGCCGGGGCGCCGTAGTCGGCGGTATGCCGCATGCGTGCGAATATCAGGTAGGACCGGGCAGGGTCATAGCCGCCGCACCCGAGTATGACGTCGCCCCGCTCGTACCGCCCCGGCGCCCGCGCGGGGCGGATGCCGGTCTCAAACGGTCCGAAGGCGGCGGCGTAGCGGTCCTGCCAGTGCAGGCGGAGCCGTTCGGCAAGCCCCGGCGCAAAGAGCCTTGAAACCAGGGCCGGATCCGCCATCTCGACGACCATATCCCCCGCCGACGTGGCGAACCTGACCTCCTGCGACTCGGTCGCGTCCTCCTCGAGCGCCGGGCGGATGACGGCGACGCTGCACCGGGCGTCCCATCCGGTGAGGATATCCCCGAGCCGGGCGCCCTCCGGAACCTCGATACGATCTCTGTCCAGGTAGATCTCCATCATTCGTGCCTCAGGGGGCGCCGCCGGTCCCCATCACCTTTCGTTCCTCGTCGGTGAGGTGCGCGAGCACCTCTTCCGTCGGCCCCAGCCTGATGATCTTGCCGCCCCGCATCAGCGCCACCCGGTCGCATATGTCCCGCACGAACTCCATGTCGTGCGAGACCACGATGAACGTCTCGTCCATCTCCTCGCGGGCGTGGAGGATAGAGTGTTTCACGTCGATCTTCGTGATGGGGTCCATCGTGCCGGTCGGCTCGTCGAGGACGACGAGCAGGGGCTCGCGAATGAGAACCTGGGCGAGCGCCACCCGGTGTTTCTCTCCTTCCGAGAGCTGCCCCGGGTAACGGTCCAGGATCTCTCTGCTCTTCTCGGGGGTGAACCCGGCCATACCGAGGGTGATGATCGCCTTTCGCATGGCAAGTTCTTTTGGGAACTCGAGGCCTATGGCGTCGGTGAGGTTGTCGAGCACCGTTCTGTGCGGGTAGAGGTCGTACTCCTGGTGGAGAAGCCCGATGTAGCCTTTCGCCCGTCCCCGGTGTTCGATGCCGGGTTTGGTCATATCGACCCAGTCGTCGCCTATCCGGACGTTCATCTCGCCGCTCGTGGGTTCAAGGATCCCGGATATGATCCGCGAGAGGGTCGTCTTGCCCGCACCGCTCTTGCCGATGATGCCGAAGATCTCCTGCTCGCCGACGTTGAAGGAGACGCCGTTGACCGCCCTGACCACGCCCCGGTCGACCGAGAGGTAGCGCTTGATCACGTCGCGGGCGACCAGGAGCTTCTCGCCGACCTCCCCGGGCTGGTAGCGCTCGACGTCGCTGTAGTCCTCCATGAACCGGCGGATGACCTCCCCCGGGTCCCCGATCTCCTTGATCTCGCCGTTCTCAAGCAGGATTGCCCGGTCCGCGACATCCTCGATGACGCTTGAGAAGTGCGACGTGACCACCATCGCCATATCGTTCTTCTGCGCGCTCTCTATGAGCATCCGGTGGACGAGCGTGGCGGTCTCCGGGTCGAGCGTCCCGGTCGGTTCGTCCGCAAAGAGCATGAACGGGTTCTTTGCAAGCTGCCGGGCAAGCACTACCCGCTGCTTCTCGCCGCCGGAGAGGTCGCGGGCGATATGCATCATCCGGTGGGAGAGCCTGACCTGATCGATGAGATCGGCCGCCCTGCCGACCGCCTTCTCCGAGGGGTAACCGACGTCGTCGAGCGCCCGCAGGACGTTCTCGATCACCCGGTCGTCGCCGTAGAGGGCAAACGTCCTCTGGAACATGATGGCGGTCCTTCGCATGATCCGCCGTTTCATGGGCGCATTCTCTTCGGCCCAGAGATCGATATCCAGGGGCGTGAGTTCGCTTCCGCAGGCAGGACATGGTTTCCCCGCCTCGCTCGGGACGCCGATGTAGTCGCAGTTCCCGCAGGCGGCGATATGGTAGATGATCGCACCCCGTGACGGGGGTTGATCTACACCCCGCATGAGATGCATAAGAACGGTTTTGCCGGCCCCGCTTCTTCCTATGATGCCGACTGTTTCACCTTCTGCAACCTCGAAGTGTATGTCTTTGAGTACAACGCTCCCGTTGAACTCCATGCAGAGGTCTTTCACCGTGATGAGTGGGGTCATCTTGAGTTCCTCGTTAAAGTTATCTTCTCGTGGTATCATATTAGGGTTTATATTGTTGCATTTTCCCCGGGCGCCGTGGTGTCCGCGAGAAGTTCCGCCACGATACCGGGCACCTCGCTGACGTTCCGGATCACCCGATCGACACAGTCATATAAAACCTCGGGCTTCCGATCGGACTGCTGCTCGGTGAGCACCGCGAGATCCGCCTTCCGGAAGGCGTGGAGGTCGTTGATGGCATCCCCTACCATGACGACTTTGTCATACTGTTCTTTAAGGTCTTCCACGATCCGGGCCTTCATCGAGGGGGTGGCGACACCGTAGACCCGTTCCCGGGGGATACCGAGGTAGTCGCCCATCCGCTCGAGTTTCGTGACACGGTCCCCCGACGCGATGTAGGCGGGGACGCCCATTCGGTGCAGTTCGCTGATGGTCTCTTTCGCGCCGTCAAACGGTCTGCCGCCGGTCGTCACCGTGAACTCGATCCCGGGTATATCCATGTTCAGGATCACGCCGCTGTTCATGGCGACGACAGACTCTTCTTTGCAGCAGTTCCAGACCTCCCTGATGCAGGCCTGCATATCGCTGATGCGGGCGCATCGGTCGGCGTAGAGGAGGTTTGCGACCTCTTCGGCGGGGATGACCCGCCGGGAGCAGGCCACGCCGAAACCGACCGACCGCTCGATGAAGAACGTCGAGAGGAGCTGGTCGGGAGGCGCATCGATGACGTCGCGGGAGTGGAGGTGGAGGACGACGAGCACCCGTGCATCGGACCCGAAGGTGATGGTCGTGGTCTCGACCTCGATGAGCATCTCTTCGCGGAGGATATCGCGCGCTACACGGTAAGTCCGGAGAAGTGTGCCTGCACTATCAAAAACAACGGCTACCGACATCTACCCTCACGTCAATACATCTATGTGGCGCTCGCTTGAATGAATGATTATGATACTGAATGGGACGGCGGCAAGCATAAAGAGTATGGAGATTCGGGGAGCCGGCAGGATCGCCCGGGCGGCGGTGGAGGCGCTGGCCGATTACGCTCGAAATCTGGAAGTTTCCGACGCCGATGCCTTCAAGCGGGAGATGCAGAAGGCGGCAGAGATCCTCACGGAGACCCGCCCGACCGCCGTCTCGCTCCCGAACGCGGTGCGCTACGTGATGCGGGCCCTCGACTCGTTTGAGTCCGTGGAGGCCGCACGGGAAGCGGTCCTCGCGCGGGCGGCGGAGTTCATCGATCACTCGGAGCACGCGGTCGAGCGGATAGCCGAGATCGGTGCTCGTCATATATCCGACGGCGACGTCCTCCTGACCCACTGCAACTCCGAGGCGGCTCTCGGGTGTATCCTTGAAGCGCACCGGCAGGAAAAAGAGATTGAGGTCTACGCGACGGAGGTGCGGCCGCGGGGCCAGGGGCTCATCACCATCAGGGCGCTGAACGATGCCGGCATACGGACGAACTACATCATCGACTCGGCGGTCCGCTACTTCATCAACGACGTCGACCTGGTCATCGTCGGCGCCGATGCCATAGCGGTGAACGGAGCGGTCGTGAACAAGATCGGGACCGCCCAGATCGCGCACGCCGCAGACGAGGCAAGGACGAACGTCATCGTCGCGGCGGAGACCTACAAGTTCGCGCCGCGGACCATACTCGGCGAGAAGATAGCGATCGAGGAGCGCGACACCGGCGAGGTGCTGCCCGGAACTATAGCAGAGAACCTTCCTTTCGTCCGGGTCCGAAACCCGGCCTTCGACGTGACGCCCGCGGAGTACGTCGACCTGATCGTCACCGAGATGGGGGCGTTCCCGCCGGAGCTTGCGTATCTGGTCATACGGGATTACCTCGGGTGGAAGATCGAAGACCTGCGGTGAAGGCGATAGTTCCTCCCGATTGCCGAATAAAAAGGTCTTTGCCGGGGGTCCGGGCCCCGGCTCTCTTACGCGCTCTCTTCGGCCGGCTTCTTTGCCGGTTTCTCGGGTTTCACGTAGGTGATGGTGTAGTGCTCCACCACGTGCTCCGTCACCGGCGGGAAGTACTCCTGCTCCATCGTGAGGCTCTCAAACGGGCAGCCCTCGACGCAGTCGCCGCAGGCGATGCAGCGCATACGGTCGATCTCCCAGACCTTCGCCTCCTTGTCGAGGCGGATCGCCTCGCACGGGCACCGCCGCGAGCAGATGCCGCAGGAGCGGCACGTGGCCGGGTCGAACGCGACGTGCCCCCGGGTGAGGGGGCTCGTCCGTGCCGGGACCGCCGGGTAGCACCGGGTGGCCGGTCCTCCCGCAAGGTTCCGGAGAACCGTCTTTGTCATCTTAAAAAGTCCCATGCCGCCGTCACCTCTCCGTGCAGCTGATGCAGGGATCGATCGAGAGGACGACGACCGGGACATCGGCAAGCTGGATGCCGGGGAGCATCTTCACGAGTATGGGTATGTTTGCAAGCGTCGGCGTCCTGATGCGGGCGCGGGCGAGGTGTTTGGTGCCGTTGCCGCGCAGGTAGTGGACGACCTCGCCCCGCGGCTGCTCCACGCGGGAAAAGTACTCGCCGTCCGGCGTTCCCTTTACCTTCACGTCGATGGGTCCTTCGGGCATCCCCTCGATCGCTCTCCGGATGATGTCGATCGACGAGTAGAGCTCCCTGACCCTGACGGCACACCGGGCGTAGCAGTCACCGGCTGTCTCGACGACCGGTTTGAAACCAAGGTCCCCGTAGGCCGCGTATCCGGTCTCGCGGTGGTCCATGGCGACTCCGCTTGCTCTCGCGGTCGGCCCTGCCGCCCCGAGGGCGTAAGCGTCGTCCCGGGGTATGACCGAGAGCCCCTGGAGGCGGTACTTCACCGATCCGTCGTTTAAGAAGACGTCGCCGAGGTCCCGGCAGTTCTCCTCGAAGGTGTCGAGCGTCCGGTGCATCTCGTCGAGTTTCTCCTGCCCGATGTCGCGCCTGACCCCGCCGACCTTACAGGTCCCCTGGATGACCCGGCCGCCGGTGGTGTCCTCGAGGACATCGAGCACGCTCTCGCGGAGCTGCCAGGAGCGCATGAAGAGGTTCTCAAAACCCATCCCATCCGCAAAGAGGCCGAGCCAGAGGAGGTGGGAGTGGAGACGCGAACACTCCGACCAGATCGTCCGGAGATACTTCGCCCGGTCGGGAACCTCGATGTTCATGATATGCTCGATGCCCTGGGAGTAGCAGAGAGCGTGCATGAAACTGCATATGCCGCAGATCCGCTCCGCCACGTAGACGTACTCGGTGAACTCGCGCTTCAGCACGAGCTGTTCAAGCCCCCGGTGGATGTAGCCGATGGAGGGAACCACGTCCACCACCAGCTCGTCCTCTAAGACGAGGTCGAGGTGGATCGGTTCCGGCAGCACCGGGTGCTGCGGCCCGAACGGCACGACTATGCGTTTTGACACGGGTCGTCACCTCCTCGCCGCGTGACGCTGAACGGATACTTCGTTGCCGTCCTGATGAACGTCCCCTTAAAGTCGATGTTGATCCCGGTCACCGG
>MPOY01000136.1 GCA_001896715.1 Methanoculleus sp. EBM-46 | reverse complement strand
TCCGCACTCCTTTCGCATGAAACCGCCATGCGGTGCACCATACCCGGGGATCCCGCAGATGCGGCCGGATGTGCGGTGGGCTCCACGCACACCACGGCGTTAACCAAATACATTTTAACAAATTAAAGTTAACCTTACTACACCCTATGCGAAGAACAACGCCCATCGTGATCCTGGCACTTGCCTGCACGCTCCTCATCAGCATGGCCTGCGCAGTCGTTCTCGGACCGGTCTCCCCCGGAACCCTGGTTACCCTGCCCAGCGCATGGATGATCGTCTGGGATGTCAGGGTGCCGAGGGTGATCGCCGCGGCGCTGGTCGGGTGCGGGCTTGCCGTAGCAGGTACGGCCATGCAGGGGCTCTTTCGTAACCCCATGGCCGACCCCTACATCATCGGCACGTCGTCCGGCGGAGCGCTCGGGGCCACGCTTGCAATCGTCCTCTTCGCCGGCACGGGGCGCCCAATGTTCGCATTTGCCGGGGCGATGGCCGCCACGTTCACCGTCTACTTCATCGCCCGCAAAGGAGGCAGGATACCGGTCGAGACACTTCTCCTCTCCGGCGTCGCCCTCGCGACGCTTCTCACGGCGCTCCTCTCTTTTCTCATGTATACCTCAGGAAGGAGCCTGCACCAGATCATGTTCTGGCTGATGGGAGGGTTCTGGAACATATCGTGGAACGACGTCTTCATCGCCCTCCCCATCCTGGTCGGCGGCGTGGGGATCTATCTCTTCGCGCGCGACCTCAACATCCTCGCCCTGAACGAAGAAGACGCGATCCACCTCGGGGTGAACGTCGAGCGGGCAAAACAGATCCTCCTCGCGCTGAGCGCGTTCGTGACGGGGATAGCCGTTGCCGTAGCCGGGTCGATCGGGTTCATCGGCCTGATCACCCCGCACGTGATGCGCCTGATCGTCGGGCCCGACCACCGTTTTCTCTTCCCCGCAGCTGCGCTTGCGGGCGCCATCCTCCTCGTATGGGCGGATACGCTCACGCGGACCTTCACGGGCGACATGCCCGTCGGCATTCTGACCGCCTGCTTTGGCGCACCGTTCTTCATATACCTCCTCCGGAGCCGGATGAAAGCATGAAACCGATTGAGATCATCGACGTCGACGTCTCCTACGGCGCAAAGAAGATCCTTGAAGCGATCACGTTCCATGCGGTGAGGGGTGAGATCCTCGGCATCGTCGGGCCGAACGGCTCGGGGAAGACGACGCTCTTGAAGGCGATGAGCCGGGTCGTCGCCCGGGACAACGGAGAGATCCGGCTTGATGAGCAGGGTCTGGATACGCTCGGACACCGCGAGCTTGCGCGCCGGATTGCGGTCGTCCCGCAGGATATATCGATTGGATTCGACTATACGGTGCGCGATGTCGTCATGATGGGGAGACATCCCCACATCGGGCGGTTCGCCTCCGAGACCGCCCGGGACCTGGAGATCTGCGACCGTGCCATGCGTCTTGCAAACGTCGCGGACCTCGCCGAAGCCTCGGTGCACGACATCAGCGGCGGGGAGCGCCAGCGCGTGCTCATCGCGCGTGCGCTCGCGCAGGAACCGAAGATCCTGCTGCTCGACGAGGCGACCTCCAACCTCGATATAAGCCACCAGATCGAGATCCTCAACATCATCAGGGGCCTCACCGGTACGATCACGGTGATCAGCGTTTTTCATGACCTGAACCTCGCTGCGTACTACTGCGACCGGCTGATCATGCTCAAAGAGAAGAGGGTCGTCGCCGTCGGCGAACCCCGGTATGTGCTGACCCGTGAAAACCTCAATGCGGTCTACGGGATCGATACCCTGGTAAAGACCCATCCCCTGACCGGAAGACCCTACATCCTCCCGGTGTACGGGCGTGCTGCAAAAGATAGGCTCTACGAGAACGTGCACGTCGTATGCGGCGGCGGTACGGGTTCCGACCTCCTCTACGCCCTCCGCGAGGCGGGGTTCCGGGTAAGCACGGGCGTGCTCAACGTCTTTGATACCGACTACGCAACCGCAACCGCACTGGGCATTCCCTGTGTTACCGAAGCGCCCTTTGCCGCTATATCTCCCGGCACCCGCGAGGACCTCGCGCAGTGCATCGATGCCGCATATACCGTCGTCGTCACGGCGATGCCCATCGGGCAGGGGAACATCGAGAACATCAGGATACTGGAAGATTACCCGGATAAACCCGTCATCCTCCTGAACAGCGGCGGCAACTGCCCCTTCCCGGATTACACCGGCGGTGAGGCGGAAGCGATCGTCCGGAGGCTGCTTGACCGGGGGGCGATCCCGGTGGAGCGGATCGAAGAGGTCCTGCAGGCTCTAACGAGCCGGGCCTGACCCGCCAGAACATGACAAAAATACGAGGTAGAGGCTCCGATCAGACATCATAGGCCACGAGCGAGAGGTTCAGCTCCTTCTCGAGGGCCTGAATCCGCCTGAGGTTCTCCTCGTTCAACTCCGAGTACGCGGGTCTCTTATACGCAAGGAGCGTTACACCGAGTTCTTCTTCGCAACGCTGCACCTTCTTCACCTGCTCGGGCGCAAGACTCGCAAATCCCATAGTGCTCACGGTTCTCACCCGGAGCATTACAGGCCCGTCACGCACATATAGGTTATGGAGTCCGCCGGTGCTCCGGCCGTAACCGTTGGGGTGGAGAGATCCGGAGGGGGAGGTTTGGTCCCGCCCCCGCAGCGCCGGATTCCGGCCGGGCATGGGCCCCCGGGGGTGCATAACCTCTCCGGTGACCGTATCAGGCCGCACGGGGTAACGTATTATCATTCTGCATCGATATACTTGCAATGATGAGGAACAGATTGCTCGCACTCGCTCTCGCGGCGTTCATCGTATCGATCGTCGTTGTCGGCGCAGCAGGCGCATCGCATTCGGATTCCGACGGCGTCCGGGAACCGACCCCGGTACCGGCAGCAGACGGTGCGAGAACCGTCACGGTGACCGATGATGCCGGAAAGACCGTCACCATCCGGGGGATACCACAGAGGATCGTCTCGCTTGCGCCCTCGAACACAGAGATCCTCTATGCCCTCGGCCTTGAGGACCGGATCGCCGCCGTCACCGAGCGCTGCGACTATCCTCCGGCAACAGACGGTAAACCGAAGGTGGGCGGGTTCAGCACCGTCAATATCGAGAGGGTGATCGCCATAGAACCCGACCTGATCTTCGCCGCGCCCGCCAACACCGAAGAGGTCATCGATCGTCTGCAGTCACTCGGGATGACCGTCGTCATCCTCGACCCGCAGACGATCGACGATGTCCTGCACGACATCGAACTTGCCGGAAGGGCGACCGGGCAGGAGGAAGAGGCTTTGATGCTCATCGACGGACTCCGGAAGCGCATCGAGAACGTTACCGAGATAGCGGCCGAGAGCCGGGCCGCGCATCCGTCCGTCGCCCACGTCATCTGGCACGATCCGCTCTGGATCAGCGGCGCCAGAACGTTCCAGGACGAAGTGATCAGGATGGCCGGCGGAACCAATGCGTTCGGCTCGATCGACGGCTGGAGCATCGTCAGCCTCGAGGAGTTCATCACCACGAACCCCGACTACATCCTGGTCAGTTCGGGGAGCGGCATGGATAGAGATGAATACGACGCCATCTACAACTACATCGTACACGAACCTCGCCTGCAAAGGCTCGATGCGGTCAGGGAAGGCCGTATCTACGTCATCGACGCGGATGTCGTCAGCCGCGGGAGCCCGCGGATCGTGGATGCGCTGGAAGAAGTAGCGGGCTACCTCCACCCGGATACCGCCGGGGCAGGTACGCCGGAGGCGGCCGGGACGGTCCAGTCGCCGGGGTTCGGCGCGATAGTTCTCATCGGTGCGCTGTTCATCGTCTTCCTGATCAGAACGAAAGAATAAGGCAGTAACGACACGTATTGCAGAACAGGCGCGGCACGCGGCTCTGTATGCCGGTCACGCTCTTCGCGGCAACCTCGCTGCGCGCCGCCACCCGGACCGGCGGGTTCGACGATATCACTCCGTTTTTTGACAGTAAACCGCCTGAACAGGCCGGAAACAGCGTACCGGCATGTCGAGCACCCGGGGAGCGGTCGATCGAAAAAAAGACAAATAATTTTTAATTATATCAAAATCGTTTTGTAAAGTTTTATTACACTACAACAAGTGTACTTGTACACATGAGAACAAGGCAGCTGCCATTCTTTGTTGGGCTTATCATGCTCTCACTCATGCTCGTCGGCGTGGTGAGTGCATCTTATCCGATGTTTCACTGCGACGCGCAGCGTACGGGCTACGTCACGCAGGACGGGCCGCAGACGAACGCCACCCTCTGGGTGGCAGAGACCGCCGAATATGCCGACGGATCG
>MPOY01000203.1 GCA_001896715.1 Methanoculleus sp. EBM-46 | reverse complement strand
CTTCACCGCCACGCTCGTGGATATCGGTACCTGGAGCCAGCTAGTCTCTCTTAAAACCGACGGGGCCCCCGCGGGACTGTGGCCCATGTACGGAATGGACCAAAGGCGCACTGGAAGTATTGACTGAAAATATCCGCCAAAGGTATTGAAACCCTCGCCTTTCCGCTTTCGGTGCATCTTTTTCTTTGAATCCGAAAAACAGGAAAAGAGTGTAACAAATGTTACCGCTGAATCCCGTCAAATAAGGTAGAATTAAATCGAAATACACGGGAGGTGTTGTTATGGGAGTGAAAATAAGCGAAAGCGTAACCTGGGTTGGAAAGGTTGACTGGGAATTGAAGAAGTTCCACGGCGAGGATTATTCGACACACAGGGGTTCCAGTTACAACTCCTATCTCGTGCGGGACGAGAAGGTTGCCCTCATCGATACGGTATGGTCGCCCTTCGGAGAAGAATTCGTAGAAAAACTGAAGAAGGAGATCGATCTCTCGAAGATCGATTACATAATCGCCAACCACGGAGAGATAGACCATAGTGGAGGTTTACCCGCCCTGATGCGCGAAATACCAGATACGCCGATCTACTGTACGGCCAACGCAGTCAAGTCCCTCAAGGGGCAGTTCCACGAAAACTGGAACTTCGTGACCGTTAAGACCGGAGATATTCTCAAACTCGGAAAAAAGACGCTCACATTCGTTGAAGCCCCGATGCTGCACTGGCCCGATTCGATGTTCGAGTACCTCGACGGCGAGGAGATTCTCTTCAGTAACGACGCCTTCGGCCAGCATTACGCGACCGAGCTTCTCTACAACGATCTGGTCGATCAGGCCGAGCTTTACCAGGAAGCGATAAAATACTACGCCAACATACTCACTCCTTTCAGCAAGCTCGTTACACGTAAGATCGAAGAGGTACTCGCTTTCAAGCTGCCTCTTAAGATGATCTGTCCCAGCCACGGAGTGATATGGAGAAAGGATCCGGCCCAGATCGTCATGAAGTATCTCGAGTGGGCCGGAGATTATCAGGAGAACCAGGTGACCATCGTTTACGATACGATGTGGGATGGTACGAAAAAGATGGCCGAAGCGATCGCGAAGGGCATCCACCAGACAGATGGAACCGTGACAATAAAGCTTTTCAACGCGGGAAAGAGCGATAAAAACGACATAGTGACCGAAATCTTCAGGGCGAAGGCCGTACTTTTCGGCTCTCCCACGGTAAACAAAGGGATCCTCGCCCCGCTCTCGGGAATGTTGCACGAGATAAAGGGCCTGGCCTTCAAGAAAAAGAAAGCGGCCGTTTTCGGAACTTACGGCTGGAGTGGCGAGTCGGTAGATGTTCTCAGCGCGTTCGTCAAAGATGCGGGTTTCGAAGTGGTTCAGGAGGGCCTCAAGAAGCTCTGGTATCCTGATGAGATTAACCTCAAAGACTGCGAGCGGTTCGGCAAAGAGTTCGCCGCAAAGCTCTAAAACATAGATACAAACAGGGGGTCGGATAATCGGCCCCTTGTTTTTTTATCCTGTTGTGTGTGGGCAAGACGATGCTAGATAAGGCCTTCGCGAAGGCACTCTTCCAGCGCCTGGACAACT
>MPOY01000098.1 GCA_001896715.1 Methanoculleus sp. EBM-46 | reverse complement strand
GCGGGGCGGCTCGTCTCCATCCGTATCCGGGGGGCGGGGGAGGGATGCGCTCTCTTCCGCGGCAAGGAAGAGAGGGAGGTCGTATATGAGGGCCATCCCTTCTTCGGTCAGCAGCACGCCGGGGAGAGGGGACGGTTCTCCCTCTCGCGGGAGGGGGGTCGTGCTCACCCGCACCCTCTCCACGGCGTCCACCCAGAGGGCCGCGCAGTCACGGCCCGCGCGAGCGATGATCAGGGCATCGTCGGGGTGCGGCGGGCGGTCAGGGAGCCCGAGGCGCCTCCGGAGCGAGTAGACGGGGATGATCCTGCCGTGCAGGTTCACGGCCCCCACATCTCTTCCACCGGTCATCGGCCGGAGCTCCACCATACCGGTAACCTGCTGAACATCGGCGAGAGGGAGGGCGCAGGCCACCCCCGCAACGGTGAAGGGGAGAAGGTGGGCCATCGTGGATACTCGAAGGTTGGTCCGGGGCGGATAAAAGGTTACGGGCAGATCTCCGATATTCCCATGATCGTCGGGATGAGTCTCTCCTCTTACGGGTGTTCACGTCACCACGGCCTTCTGAAACGTCCTGTGGGCGACGGCGTACATCACCGCTGCAAAAGCGACGAGGTAGGCAAACGAGAGGAGGATATCGGCCGGAGTGTATGAGTAGTTCGTCCCGACGACGAAGAACTCGCTCCCGAGGGCGAAGTAGCGGACCCCGGTGACCAGGTGGGTCAGGGGGTTGTAGATCGAGAGATCCTGGAGGAGCGGCGGGAATGCCTGGATCGGGTAGAGGGCGTTCGAGACGAAGAAGAGCGGCAGGGTGAGGAGCGTGATGATCCCCTGCAATCCTTCGGGGCTCTCGAGGCGCATCGATATGGTCGAAGAGAAGAGGAGGAACCCGAGCGAGAAGACGCCGACGAAGAGAAAGATCCCGAGGATCGAGACGACGACCCGGGCGGGCGAGTATCCCGGGAAGAACTGCACCCCAAGGAAGAGCCCGAACGCCATGATGATGGCGACCTGGATGAACGACTTCGTCATACCCGAGAGGCTGATCCCGAGCATGATGTGGGTCCGGGGCATGGGGCTTGCCAGCATCTCCCGCATCAGCCCCCAGTTCTTATCGAAGAGGAGGCTGATCCCTCCAAAAAGGCTTGTAAAGAGGGTCGTCATCGCAATCACCCCGGCGGCCATGAAGGTGAGGTAGTCGACCGGGACGACGCCCGCCGGGGGCGGGACGGATGATGCGAACCGGTTGAAGTTCGAGGACATCGCAACACCGAAGAACGCCATCCAGAGCGCCGGCTGCAGGAGCGACGAGAGGAGCTGCGTCCGGAACCGGGTGAACCGGATCATCTCCCGCCAGTAGACGGTGAGAAACTCCCAGGCCATTCCCTGTTCACGCCCCCGTATCCCGCAGTTCCCTGCCGGTGTAGTGGACGAAGACGTCGTCCATCGTCGGTTTCTTGAGGTTCACGCTCGTGATAGCGATCCCGGCATCGTGCACCCGTTCGACGATCCGCGGGAGACAGTGGCTCCCGTCGGCCGATATCGTGATCGAGAGGCCGCGGAGCGACTCCGTGATCGACCGGATCTCGTCGATTCCCTGGAGGGCATCCCGGACTTTTGCATCGTCGCCGGTCTCAAGGTAAACGACGTCCTCGCCGAGCCTGTTCTTGAGTTCTTCAGGGGTGCCGGAGACGATGATCCTGCCGTGATCGATGATGCTGATCCGGTCCGAGAGCATATCGGCCTCCTCCATGTAGTGCGTCGTCAGGAAGACCGTCGTCCCGGCCGCGTTCACCCCTCTGATGTAGTCCCACATCCGCATCCGCGTCTGGGTGTCGAGCCCCTGCGTCGGTTCGTCGAGGAAGAGGACCTCCGGTTGGGTCAGGAGACCCCGCGCGATCTGGAGGCGCCGTTTCATACCGCCGGAGAGGTTTTTCGTCCGCTCGTTGCGTTTCGCGTCGAGCTCGACGACCGCGAGCATCTCGTCTATCCGTGCTTTGCGCTCGTCGCGGGGGATCGAGTAGAGTCGCCCGTGAAACTCCATCGTCTCCCAGACGGTAAGGTCGCGGTCGAGGACATCGTCCTGAAAGACGATCCCGATTGCCTCCCTGACCCGCCCGGGCTCCCGGGCGACGTCGTGGCCGGCCACCCGCACCGTGCCCTGCTGGAGGGGGAGGAGCGTTGTCAGTATGTTGATGGTGGTGCTCTTCCCCGCGCCGTTCGGGCCGAGGAACGAGAAGATCTCGCCTCTCCGGACGGTGAAACTGATGCCGCGTACCGCCTGAAAGCCGTTGAACGCATGTTCGAGGTCCTGCACCTCGATGATATCATCCCCGCTCAATCGCTCACCGCCCGCGCCCACACCTCCGCACCCACACCTCCATGTACGGTGCTCTCATATCTCCTTTTCTCTTCCCCGGCACCATGCGATCTCCCTCTCCCCACCGCGAACCCCGGCGCGATCCCGGGCGGGAAAACCGCATTGGCAACTGCCCACAGACCGGTCCGGATAGGTATTCTCAAATACCAAACTCCCCCATTTCTCTTCAGGAAGATATGTGCGGCTACTGGTTGCCCACCCCTGCCGGCGATGCCTGCTCCCGGTCCCGGCGGAGCACCGGCGTGCGGGAGTTCGAGGAGCGGGCGGGAGAACGACAGTGACCCCGGCTGCCCGGGCTTTCCTCTGCCTCTGCCTCCTCCTCTTCGTGCTTGCGCCGGCGGCAGACGGGCTCGTCATCACCAACACCGACCTGACGCCGGCGGAAGTGAACCTCCTCTTTGCCATGCGGGAGTACACCCTGACCTACAACGAGTATGCCGGTCGGCTCCCGGGATGGGTGACCGGGCCGTTTGAGAACGAGAAGGTCAACCTCTACGTCGAGTTCCCCGACGCCGTCCTGGTCATCGGGATCACCTTTCGCGACAGAAAGATCGTCTCGTTCGACGCGAAAGGCTGTCCCGACCCGATCGTCACGGTGACGACCGATAAGGCGACGGTGGAGGAGGTCATGGCCTCCGGCCGGCCGTTTGACACGTTCCGGGCGGCGATGCGAAACGGCACCGTCACGGTCGAGGGGAACACCCTGCTCGGTATGCTGCGGTCGGGTATGGTCCGGTTCGGGCTCCGGGTGATGGATATCGTCGGGTTGTGAGGGGAAAAAAGAGCCGGCGGCGGGTCTCACAGGCCCACAAGGCGCATGCAGACCCCAAGAGTCAGCCCTGACATGGCCGATGTCGCCGAGAGGGCGGCGAGCACGATGGCGTTCACCACCGGGCCGGTCATGAGCGGGGTGTAGGTCGGGTTCTGTTGTAGCCGCCGCACTGTCCGGAACGGTTGCGTGCTCACCGATATGGGGGGTTTGTAGCGTCGTATCCTCATGGAAACACCTCCTGGTATCGTGTGAATATACCTTGTGAGTCCTTTGTTTCCCCGAAATGATAATCGTTGCGGTTCCGCCCGCCGGATATACCCGGACGGGTGGAAGAGCCCTGTCACGACAGATTTATCCGATCTCCGGCGAGAGAATCCCTACAGATGGATCGGTATACAGAACTCCTTTTCTACGGCAAACACGTTTCTCTTCTCTCTTCTGGCCCTTATTTCACCGCTGATGGGTGGGTGAGCCAGGTATCCGCCGCGGCGGCCTCCGCCCGGGTGATGATCGCGAATCCCTGTATGGGCCCCCGGTGGAGGCGGTGAACGCGATGCCGGCGGGAGTGCGGGCGGAGTGGGAGCCGCTCCGGAAGGTGGCCGTTCACCGGCCGGGGATCGAGATGTTCTTCGGGCTGCTGGAGCCGTATGCGGCGCTCTACGAACGGGCGTTCAGCCGCTATGAGGCGCGCCGGGAGCACGATGCCCTTGTGCGTGCTCTCCACGAGGAGTTCGGTGTCCGGGTGCTGCGGCTCAAGGAGACGATCCTCGATGCCGCCGACAGCGACCCGGCAGTGCGCCGGCGACTCGTCGATTGGGCGTACGAGACGGTAACCCTCCGGGGCGGCCGGCGCGAGGTAGCCGAGGCGCGCCGGAGCATGGAACAGAACGCCGACGCTCTCGACTCGTTGCATTTCTTCACCCTCCTCCTCTTAAACCCGGTCATCGAGGTGGGGCGGGGGGATACCGGCGACGGGGTGGACGTCCGGGTGCCGGGGCAGGAGCCACTCGCAAACCTCTACTTCATGCGCGACCAGCAGGCGGTGACCGCCCGCGGCCTCGTCGTCGGCCGGCCGGCAAAACGGCAGCGGCTGCGGGAGCCCGGGATCACCCGGTTCCTCTGGGATATACTCGGCATCCCGGTCGCCGGAACGGTTGAGGGGCCCGGGACGTTTGAGGGCGGCGACTTCATGCCGATGGGAACGTTCGCCCTCGTCGGCACCGGAGACCGGACGAACCCGGCCGGGGTCAGCCAGTTCCTCGACTTCGACCCGGGGTTTGACGAGATCGGCGTCGTCCACCAGCCGGGCCACCCTCTCATACCGGGCGACCGGCCCGACCCCATGGTCGACATGCACCTTGATACCTACTTCAACGTCGCGGGCAGCGGTGTCGTGATCGGCTCGGAAGTCCTCCTCCGGCGGGCCAGGGTCGATATCTACCACAGGACGGGCGAGGGTTACGTGCGGTCGGGCGAGACCGTGAGCCTCGACGACTACATCCGTTCGAAAGGGTTTGCGGTGATCGACCTCTCGATACTCGAGCAGCTCTCGTATGCCGCAAACATACTCTGCATCCGCGACGGGAGCATCCTTGCGGTCGAGGGGGAGCGGGTGATGCAGACGGTTCTCCTGAACCTGGAGCGGAAAGCCGCGCGCGATCCCCACCGCTACGGGCGGCTCCTCTGCCATGCCGAGGAGGATTATCGCCGGATCCGGGCCGCCGGCCGGTTCTTCCCGCACAGGAAGGAGTTCTCCCGGCACGGCATCGATCTCCGGCCGCTCCACCTTGAGAACCTGACGGGGGGTTACGGCGGCCCGCACTGTATGACCTGTGTGCTGGAGCGGGGGTAACTGAATGACAGGAAAGACTGTTGTTGTCGCGCTCGGTGGGAACGCCATCCGGCGGCACGACGAGGCAGGGACGGCCGCAGAACAGATTGCGAACGTCCGGCGGGCATCACGCCAGATAGCAGAGATTGCAGCCGACGGCTACGCCGTCGCCGTCACCCACGGAAACGGCCCGCAAGTGGGGGATATACTCGTCCGAAACGAGCTCACGAAGGATACCCTCCCGGCGATGCCGCTCGATGTCTGCGGGGCGGAGAGCCAGGGGATGATCGGCTACCTCCTCCAGCAGGCGATGCAGGAGGCCCTCCGGGCAGCCGGGCTCGACCGTCCGGTCGCGACGGTGCTCACCCAGACCGTGGTGGACGGCAGCGATCCGGCGTTTGAAAGACCGGAAAAACCCATCGGCCCGTTCTATACGGCCGATCAGGCGGAACGCCTTCGGAAGGAGAAGGGCTGGCGGATGGTGCAGATACCGGGAAGGGGCTACCGGCGGGTGGTTCCCTCGCCGCGTCCCATCGCCCTCGTCGAAGGAGAGGTGATCCTCCGGCTCTTCTCGGCCGGGGTGATCGTGATCGCCGCGGGCGGCGGGGGTGTCCCGGTGATAGCGGGCGACGGGGGCGCCTTTTGCGGCGTCGAGGGAGTGGTCGACAAAGACCGCACGGCGGCACTCCTTGCCGGGATCGTCGGCGCCGACGATCTTTTGATCCTGACCGACGTCGAGTGCGTCTCCTTAAACTATGGGGGGCCGAATCGAGAGGATATCCACGATATGACGGCTCGCGAGGCGCGGGAGCACCTCGCGGCAGGGCACTTCCCGCCCGGGAGCATGGGCCCGAAGGTCGAGGCGGCGATCCGGTTCCTTGAGGCCGGAGGGAAGCGGGCCACCATCGCATCGCTCGATTCTGCCGCTGCCGCCCTTGCCGGGCGGTCGGGAACCCGGATCCGGCGGTGACCGGCGCCACACCCCAACTCTTATATACTATATATCCGGAATCCACGGCGGTGAATGGGTATGGCAGATAACTTCTGGGTAGGGGTCATCGTCGGGTGGCTCGTGGGGCTGATCCTCGGCTTCTTCCTGCCGGTCGTCGGCCCGCTGGTCGGCGGGTTCGTCGCCGGCTGGATCGTCCGGGGCGGGATTGGAAACGGTGCAAAAGCAGGACTGCTCGCCGGCATCATCGGTGCCATCATCATATCGATCCTGATCCTCGTCGGCGGCACGGTGCTCCTCGGGGCATTCGGGCTTGTTGCCGGCGTCGGGACATCGATTGCTCTCGTTGTTGCGGCGTTCGTCTACCAGGGGATCCTCTCCCTGATCGGCGGCGCCATCGCCGGCGCGATCCGGCGGTAACGCGGGGAGGACCATCCTCCCCGGCAGGAGAGGCGGGAATCACGGCATGAGATTCCCTATCCCCTCCTCTAACCGCACCGCGATGCGGGAGCGGTACATCCAGAGGCAGGCAACCACTGCTGCAATCTCAACGATGACGACGTAGACGACGATATACCCGATCGAGAGATCGTAGAGAATGCCCATCACGGCGCTCCCGACAAACCACGCCGTCCCGAAGACAGCGCTCATGGTGCCGTAGGCCCTCCCCCTCCGGCCAGCCGTCGCCAACCCGGCGATCGATGCCCGAAAAGCGGTCTCGAATATACCGATCCCGACGCCCCAGGCAAGCGATCCCGCGAGGGCCACACCCGGGTCGCGTGAGAAGGCAAGGAGGACCGTCAGCGTGCTGATCACCGGGATGGTGAGGAGGATGCGGGTGCCGATGCGGTCGAAGGCCCGGCCGGCAAGCAGCGCCACGACGACCGAGACCACCATCGCGGATGCGTAGAAGAGGGGGATGGCGGCGTCGGGGACGATCGCCTGCGCCTTGAGGTGAAACGACAGGATCGGGAAGTTCACGAACCCGGCCATGCCGAGGAATATGAACACGGCATACGAGAGGACCCGGGGAGATCCGATGGTTTTACCATCTCTTTCGCCGGTATCCAGACTTCCCGGCCTCGGTACCGTCGACTGCGCAAAGGAGAGGGTCAGTGCAACCCCGGCGAGAGGAAGACCGAGCAGGAGAAACCCCTCCGCGTAACCGCCGGTGAGGGTGAGGGCGGCGACCATGACGAGGGGCCCTATCACCGCGCCGACCTGGTCGAGCGCCTTGTGGATTCCAAACCCCCATCCCCGCCCAACGTTCGTCGTCGCGTGGGAGAGGATCGTGTCCCGTGCCGGCGTCCTGACGGCTTTTCCGACCCGTTCAGTGATGATGAGGACGGCCGCGGTCTCCCACCGCCCGATGGCGGCAAGGAGCGGTATGGCGGCAAGGAGGCCGTAGCCGGCCATCACCACCCTCCAGTAGCCATGGTCCCGGTCGACGTAGCCGCCGGTGATCGCCCGGAGGGC
>MPOY01000202.1 GCA_001896715.1 Methanoculleus sp. EBM-46 | reverse complement strand
TCCTCGGCCCGAACGGTGCCGGGAAATCGTCGCTCATCCGGGCGATCACCCGCGAGTACTACCCCTCCCGTCGGGGAGAAGACGTCACGTTCCGGTTCCGGGGACGGGACCGGTGGGACGCTTTTGACCTCCGGTCGCACATCGGCATCGTCTCCGGCGACCTCCAGCATACGTTCACCCGGGGCATATCGGGCCGCGAGGTCGTCCTCTCGGGATTCTTCTCAAGCATCGGGCTCTTCTTCTCCCACGAGGTGACGGGCGCGATGGAGGAGAAAGCCGACGAGATCCTCGCGTTTCTCGGCGTCGCCCACCTTGCCGACCGCCTGATGTTGGAGATCTCCTCGGGCGAGGCGCGGAGGCTCCTGATCGGGAGGGCACTCGTCCACGACCCGGGCACCCTCCTCCTCGACGAGCCCACGAACAGTCTCGATCTCGCCGCGCTCCACGCCTTCCGCGCGACACTCCGGAGGATTGCACGGTCGGGCACCGGCATCATCCTGGTGACCCATAACCTCCACGACATCATACCGGAGATCGCCCGGGTCATCCTCATGCGAGACGGCGCCATCCAGATGGACGGGAGAAAGGCGGAAGTCCTGACCGATGAGGCCATCGGCGGACTCTTTTGTGTCCCGGTGCACGTAGTGAGCGAGGGCGGCTACTACTACGCGACGGGGTACTGAACGCCCCCCGGGTACCGCTGTCTCGATCGGCACAACGTTTAAGATCGATGACGTTCCCCCTCGCCGCTCATACCCCGGCACGAGGGTGCCGGGGAAGAGGAGAGAGAAGGCATGGTCGAGATTGGCACAAACTCTTCACCGGGTCGCATAGCGCACCCGAGCTGGTGAAGAACGCACGGCTCGCCGAAGACGCCGGGTTCTCGTTTTTGAACATCAGCGACCATTATCACCCGTGGATCCCGACTCACGGGCGTGCCGGGTTTGCCTGGTGCACCATCGGCAGTATATCCCAGGCCACATCGCGGATCAAGGTCTCCACCGGCGTGACCTGCCCGCTGGTGCGTTACCATCCGGCGATCGTCGCACAGGCTGCCGCAACCGCGGCAACCCTGATG
>MPOY01000153.1 GCA_001896715.1 Methanoculleus sp. EBM-46 | reverse complement strand
GAGAAGATTCGCCGAACCGGAGCCGTCCATCTCCCCGGTGCCGAAGACACCGCTATCAGACACCCTCCCGCCCGATGCAGACCCTGACCGGCACCCGGCCCGTGAGCGAATCCACGGCCGGCGAGCGCCGGTAGCCGCGGTGCACGAGGTCCTCGATCGTCTCTTCTGGCGCATCGGCATCCACCCTGACGATAAGGCGGACCTCCTCAAACCCCGGCCGCACGTCGTCGGCAACCCCAAAGAGCCCTCTCAGGTCGATATCGCCCTCGACGTCGATCGCAATCGCGTGAAGG
Source organism: Methanoculleus sp. EBM-46 (assembly GCA_001896715.1). GTDB lineage: Archaea > Halobacteriota > Methanomicrobia > Methanomicrobiales > Methanoculleaceae > Methanoculleus. Next base: position 8,091 of record MPOY01000153.1, on the reverse strand, counting down.
TCGATTCCCTCCTCCGCCGCGCTGTAAGCGATCGATACGGCGACGCAGGACATGAGCCCCGCGAGCACCAGCTCCATCGGGCTTGCCCCCCGGTCGGTCCCGCCGAGGGCGGCCGGCTCGTCGGCCGGGATGACGAAGTTTCGTACGATCATCGTCGAGTGCGCACCGCCGTTCCAGTTCAGGAGGCCGGAGACGGTCTTCTGCCCCACGGCCGCATCCTTTCGCATCGCCTCCGCAAGGGCGGCAAACTTTTTCGCGTTCATATCACCGGCTCCGGCGGCCTCTCCCGCGACGCAAGGAGCCGGAGCATCTCGGCCGGCTCGGTCGTCGGTATGTCGCAGGCGTAGTTGATGCAGACGTACGCCGTCGCCTTCCCCCCGATAGCCACGACGTCCCGGGTGAACCCGGCAACCCGCGTGATATCAGGCTCTTCCTCATCGGAGGGGCGGAATATGACGACGGCCTCGGGCGTGTAGCGCGATCGGACGGCGCCGACCAGGGCGCGCGTATCCTCCGCGCCCGGGACGCCGGCGATGATCACCTCAAAACCCGGCCCTCGCATGAAGAGAAGACCGGTGAGGAAACCGGGGGCGGCGGCAGGCGCCTTCCGGACAGCGCCGGCAAACACGCGCAAAACCCCATCCGCCACCGCCTCAAGCTCGAGGTTCGCCGTCATCCGGCCGAGGACGAAGAGCGCATGCATGGCCACGCCGTTCCCGGAGGGGACCGCCCCGTCGTACACCGTCTTCTGCCGGACGGGCAGATCGGTGTCGTCCGGCGTGAAGAAGAACCCGCCGCGGTCCAGGTAGCGGGCGATCATGTCGCGCGCGAGATCGACCGCGGTCCTGATATACGCCGGGGAGAACGACGCCTCGTAGACCTCTATGAGGGCGCGGAGCATGAAGGCGTAGTCGTCGAGTGTCGCCGCAACGCCCCGGCAGTGGAGGAGCCGCCCGTCCTCGTCGCGCAGGTTCTCAAGTACGAACGCAAGCGCCTTCTCCGCCGCCGCCAGGTAGCCCGGGTCGTCGAAGGCCCGGGCGGCCCCGGCAAGGGCGGCGATCATGAGGGCGTTCGTATCGGTGAGGATCTTGTCGTCCTTTGCCGGGCGGACCCGCTGCTCCCGGGCCTGGAAGAGTCTCTGCCGGGCACCCTCGACGAACCACGCAAGGTCCTCCTCCGGCATCGAGAACTCGTGAGCCCATGACGCGAGGGGCCGGCGGCGGCGGAGAACCTGCCTGCCCGGTCTATCCGCGATGCCGAATATACGGGAGAACCGCTCGCCGTCCTCCCCGAGGACGTCGAGTATCTCGGCCTTCGTCCAGGTATAGAACTTCCCCTCCTCCCCCTCGCTGTCCGCATCCTCCGCCGAGTAGAACCCGCCGCCGGGACCGGTCATATCCCGCAGGACGTAGGCGATCGTCTCGCGGGCGGTCCGGGCAAACTCCTCCCTCCCCGTCGCAAGGTAGGCCTCCGTATACGCCATGACGAGGAGCGCCTGGTCGTAGAGCATCTTCTCGAAGTGCGGGACGGCCCACGCCACGTCCGTTGCGTAGCGGTGAAACCCCCACCCGATCTGGTCGAATATGCCGCCCTGCCGCATGGCGTGCAGGGTCTTTTCGGCCATCGCATACGCCGGCTCCTTCCCGGTCCCGTGCGCGTAGCGGAGCAGAAAGATCAGGTTGTGCGGGGCCGGAAACCGGGGCGCGTCCCCAAACCCACCGTTCTCCTCATCGAATATGCGGAGGAACGTCTCGTAGGCCTCGTCGATCGCTGCGTCGGGTATATCGCCCTCCGGGGAGGGCGCGCTCTGCAGGGCGCCAAACACGCAGTCGCCGGCTTCCTCGAGTTCCCCTCGCCGGTCCCGCCAGACCTTGCTTATCCGGGGGATGAGGTCGAGGAGGCCGGTCATGCCGTAGCGGCTCTCCTTCGGTATGTAGCTCGCCGCAAAGAACGGTTTTTTGTCCGGCGTCATGAGGATGGTGAGCGGCCATCCCCCGGACCCTGCCAGCACGTGGGCGGCCGCCATGTAGATCTGGTCGATATCCGGCCGCTCCTCGCGGTCGACCTTGATGCAGACGAAGACGTCGTTCAAGAGCTTTGCAACCACCGGGTCGGCAAACGACTCCTTCTCCATGACGTGGCACCAGTGGCAGGCCGAGTAGCCGATGGAGAGGAATACCGGTTTGTCCTCTTTGCGCGCCTTCGCAAATGCCTCCTCCCCCCAGGGGTGCCAGTCGACGGGGTTATCGGCGTGCTGGAGCAGGTAGGGGCTCTGTTCGTGTATCAGCCGGTTCGGTGGCGATCTCCCCTGCACCGGCTTCTCCGGGGTCATACTCCTGACGTGCCGATACAGGCTGATAAAGGTGACGCCGGCGGATAGAAAAGAGAGGGTTTCCCCTCACTCCGCGATGGGGATCTCTTTTGTCTCCTCCGCGGCCGGCTGTACGTAGGGAACGTCCACGGTCAGGAGGCCGTTTCGGAACGTCGCTTTCGCCCGGTTGGTATCGACCGGGCAGCCGACCGCGTAGGTGCCGACGTAGCGGACGTCCCCGCGGGACGCATCGATGGAGAAACTCGTCTCCTGCATCTTGAACGTTATATCCTTCTTCTCGACGCCCGGTAGCTCTATCTCGATGTGAAGGTTCTCTTCGTTCTCATCCGAGTAAGCACAGACGTAGGGTGCGACTCTCAACGCTGCCATATCATGACCTCGACACCAGAGGGGCGGATGTGCTATTTAATCCTTGTCTCCTGCCGGGGGCGGAGGTTTTATCTCCTGCTCGTCGAGTATCATGCATGAGCGAGCGGTTCATCTTCACCCGGCACCGCACCGACTGTTACCACTGCGGTGAGGACGCCGACCAGATAATAAAAGCCGTATCCGCACAGGCGCAGGTGGTCTGCTCCGCCTGCGGTGCGACGCGGATATTCGTCCCCCGGTTCGAGGACACCGGGGCGGTCGGGACCTGCACGCCGATCGGGCGTTACGACGTCTGGGAGGTCAGGACCGATGCGCCGTGCAAAAATTGCGGGGTTACCGGGCCGCACGACCTCGCGGTCGGGAGCGGCCACATGACGACCCGGTGCCGCAACTGCGGTTATGCGCACTTCTACCGGTTCAACCTCGAGTACATCGCGCAATGCCCCCTGGCCGACGAGGAGGTCAGCGCTCCTCCCTGACCATAGCGATGGCCTGCTTCGGGCACTCGTTTGCGCAGATGCCGCACCCCTTGCAGTAGTCGAGGTCGATATTCAGTTCCTCATCGATGACGCCGTCCGGGCAGTACTGGGCGCAGAGGCCGCAAGCGTTGCACAGTTCTTTATCCACCACGGGCCGGAACGTCCTCCAGGAACCCGTCTTCCCCGACGCGGCCTCTCTTGGCCTGCTGAGCGCAAGTCTCTCCCTCATGCCTTCAACTCCTCGTACGCCACCCTGGCGGCCTTCACGTTCCGTTCATCGGCAAACATCTCGCGTATCGCCTGCTCCGCCGACGGGAGGGTGACGACCCCCATCTTTGCAAGCGCCCCGAGCACCGGGGTGTTGAGGATGGGGCTTCCCGCGACCACCAGGTTCTCGGCAAGCGCTATGCCGGTCAGGTCGACGTGTAGAGAGGCCCCGTTGCACCCGGTGATCGGGTGAGCGCTGTTCAAGAGGACCGTCCCGCCGGCTTTGAGCCCCTGCAGGACATCCACGACGTCCATAATGCTCGTATCGAGCACGATCACGAGGTCCGGTTCGTGGATCTGGCTGTATATCTTGATCGGTTCGCCGTCTATCCGGACGAACGAGACGACCGGAGCCCCGCGCCGTTCCGCCCCGTAGAACGGGCAGGCGGTCGCGTACTTCCCGTCCCGGAACGCCGCGAGGGCGAGGAGCTTTGCGGCGGTGACGCCGCCCTGCCCGCCCCGGGAATGAATCCTGATCTCATACATGGTCGTTCACCCCAAACCAGGTCTCCTCGCCGGGACACCGGTCCCGGACAAAGTCCGCGATGTCGTTGTAAGTGACCTCCTGGCCGCCGAGCCCTGCGATGACGCTGTAGGGCGAAACGCCGGCCTTTGACCGGATGGAATGCGCCACCACGCCCCCAAAGCCGAACGAGTAGTCGCGGTCGATGACCACGACATCCCGGCCGGCAAGATCGAGGTCGGGGAAGGGACGGAACCAGCGCAGGCGCATCGACCCGGCCTTTATCCCCTCGTCGCGGAGGCGGTCGATCGCCACCTCCGCCTCCTTCCCGAGCGTTCCCATGGCGACGACGACGACGTCGGCGTCCTCGCACCGGTAATCCTCCGTGGGGCCGTAGGAGCGGCCGAACCGCTCGCAAAACTCCCCTTCGACCTCCGCGATAACGCCCCGGGCGTCGCGCATCGACCGCTCGATGTCCCAGCGGAACCGGAAGTAGTCCGCCGGCCCGGTCATGGGGCCGTAACCGAGAGGGTTCTCGGTGTCGATCGCGTGCGGGAGGTGGCAGGGCGGCAGGAAGTCGCCGATATCCACCGTGTCGAGCGCCTGCGTTATGTGGCTGAGCGAGAACCCGTCCAGGTTGACCATAACGGGAAGAAGGACCCGCTCGTCCTCGGCTATCTTGAACGCCATCAGGGTGGCGTCGTAAGCCTCCTGGACCGTGCCCACGAAGACCTGCAGCCAGCCCGTGTCGCGCTGGGAGAAGGCGTCGGTATGCTCCGCCCAGGTGTTCCACCCGGGCCCGAGGGCGCGGTTGACGTTCGCCATCACGACCGGGAGGCGCGCACCCGCCGCCCAGTGGACCATCTCGTGCATGTAGAGGAGGCCGTGCGAGCTCGTCGCCGTGAACGTCCGCACGCCGGTGACGCTCGCCCCGATACAGGCGGCCATGGCCGAGTGCTCGCTCTCCACCGGTATGTACCGGCTCTCGAGGTCGCCGTCGGTGACGTACTCGGCGATCTGCTCGACGATCTCGGTCTGGGGGGTGATCGGGTAGGCGGCAACGACACCCGGCCGCGCGGCCTTCACCGCGGCCGCCACCGCCTTGTTGCCGGTCGCTATCGTCAACATGCGCCGGCCTCCTCGCGGGCGAGACGCTGGACGTTCCGTTCGATCTGCTGGCGCATCCGGTCGAGGATCTCGGGGCTCAGGTTCTTGAACCGGCCCTGGCCCTTTATGTAATCCTCGAGCGGCGCGGGCCGCCTCATCGCCGTCTTCGACGGGCCGTTGATCGTGAGTCTCCCGTACTCGCGCTCGTAGAGGATCCACGTCCCGGTCTTCACGGCGAGTTTTCCCATCTCGACCGTCTTCTCCGTGGGGTAGCGCCACCCCGGCGGGCACGGTGCGAGTATGTGGATGAACTTGGGCCCCGGTATCGAGAGCGCCTTCTTCACCTTCTTGTAGAGGTCGAGGGGGTAGGCGCTGCAGGCGGTCGCCATGTAGGGAGGGTTGTGCGCCTCGACGATCCGGTCGAGGTCCTTCTTTGCCGTGGGTTTGCCGCCGGGGGTCGTGGTGGTTCGCGCTCCAAGCGGCGTTGCGCCCGACCGCTGCATACCGGTGTTGCCGTATGCCTCGTTGTCGTAGCATATGTAGAGGAAATCGGTTCCGCGCTCCAGGGCGCCGGAGAGCGCTTGCACGCCGATATCGGCCGTTCCGCCGTCGCCGGCGTAGGCGATGACGTTGGTCTTTCGCCCGAGCGCGCGGAACGCCTCGCTCATGCCGGAGGCGCAGGCAGCGGCTGCGGCAAACGCTATGTTATAGACGGGCACGTTCATCGCCGTGCCCGGGTAGATCCCCTGGATGACGCTTGTGCAGCAGGCGGGCACGACCAGGACCGAGTCCGGGCCGGCCGCTTTGAGCACGTAGCGCAGGCAGAGAGATGAACTGCACCCGGCACAGGCGGAAGTGCATTTGACGATATACTCTTCCTCTGGTATCGTAGACAAATCGTGTACACTCCTTCCTTCTCTATCTGTCATCAATTGTAATGAGGGTTTTGCGCCCCGGGCCCGGGCGGCCGGCAGCTCTCCGCCACTTCACTCCCCGTCGCTCTGCCCGGAGCGCCGCACCGGCTCCCGGCGAAACCGCCGGCGGACGAGCCCGGCGCAGCACCTCAGGCAGAACGGCGTGCAGAACCAGGCCCCCATCTCCAGGAGGGGGAGGATGCCGTTCCTGCGCACCCGGTAGCGATAACTCTCCAGGTTCATCCGCATGTAGGCCGGCGCGACCTCCTCGAACCACCGGCTCCAGGTGAGCGTCCCATCGGCGACCGGCCGGGATATATCGTCGACGAGGGAGAGGATACGCTCGTCCTCTGCGGGGCGCGGCACGAAGTCGCCGCCGACGACGAGCGGCGTCGCCCTGTGCTCCCCGACGACGCCACCGGCACAGAGGTCGACCGAGAGCATGATAGCCTCCTCCGATACGTTGTGGGGCCAGCGGGGGTCGAACTGGAACATACCGAGCGAGTAGGCGATGAGCCCCCCGTGGTAGCGCTCGATTGCCTGTATGGTGTGGGCGTGGTGCCCGAGGATCAGGGTGGCGCCCGCATCGACGAGACGGCGGGCGAGATCGATCTGGGCCGGGGACGGGTAGGAGGCCATCTCGACCCCCCAGTGCAGCGAGACGGCGATATGGTCGCACTCTCCGGCAAGCGACGCGACATCCCGGACGACATCCTCCTCGACCAGCCGGTTGATCGAGACGCCGCGGGGCGATCTCCCCGTCGCGTAGCCTATAAACCCGACCGATACGCCGTTCCTCTCGATGACGGCCGGCTCCCGCCTATCCCCGACGGGGAGGATGCCGCGGCTCGTGAGGGCATCCAGGGTGTTTTGGAAACCTTCGGCGCCGAGATCGCCTGCGTGGTTGTTGGCCACGCTGAGGATATCAAACCCGGCATCCGCCAGGTAGCGGGCGGCATCCGGGGATGTCGCGATAACGTGGTGCTTCTCGGCGCGCTCGCCGGTCTCCGAGAGTGCGGTCTCCAGGTTGCCAAAGAGAATGTCCTTATCCCGGACGAGGCGGCCGACCTCCTCGAACGGGTGCCGGCCGCCCGCTGTCTGCAGCCATATATCGCCGACCGCCGTCAGCCTGATTCGTCCCCGCACGCTTGCTCCAGCAGGCCGCACCGGTCCGGCGGCAGGTCCTGTATAAGGAACTGGTATTTGCCGCGCCGGGTACGGGGAATCTTCGCAACGAAGCGGATGGTCACATCCACGCCGCCTTCGAACTTTTTTTCGAGTTCGCTGAGGATCTGCTCCGTATCCGCTTCCGTATACCCCGGTCTCTTCACGATCCGCATGAGGACCTCGCCCTCCACCTTCTGGTAGAACTGGAACTGCGCAACGTTGTCAAAGACGCCCGAGTGCATGTTCACCGCCGTCATCGATATGAGCCGGCGATCCTTTGTCACGATGAAGTCCTGGACCCTCCCTTCCACCTTCTCAAGCAGCGGGTAGTTCCGGCCGCAGGAGCACGGCCCCTCCCCGAGGACTGCAACGTCCATGGTCCGGTAGCGGATGAGGGGGCAGATGGGGTTGATGAGGCTCGTCGTGACCACCTCGCCGGCCTCCCCCGGTCGCTCGACGGGGCGGCCGTCCCGCCCGATCAACTCGACGATGCCGTACTCGGGGAAGATGTGGTAGTGAGGACTCTCCTCGCACTCCCCGGCAAGGACGGTCTGTTCGGAGTTCCCATACCAGGAGAAGACCCGGCACCCGAAAGCCCCGGCAAGCAGGCTCCTCTGCCAGGGGTAGAGGTTCTCGGAGCCGCAGAGGACGGCCTGCACGGTCGGGAACGGTTCGATCGCGTGCTCGCGCATGTAGCGGGCGAGCACCACGGCCGTCGAGGGGTAGGCCTGGATGAACCGGGGGCAAAACCGGCGGATCCGGTCGATGTAGGCGGGCAGGGTCTCTTCGGTCATGTGGTGGGACGACATGACCAGCCACCGGCCGAAGAGCGCTTTCTTCCAGTAGACGTCGTCTCTCGCGGAACCGACGACATAACCGCGGAGGACGACGCAGCGGTCGGTGAACCGGTAGCCGACGCGGTCCCACTGGGTCTTCATGAACGCCCACTCCTTTGCCCGGGAGGCGCCCCGCTCGTAGTAGAACCCGACGGGG
>MPOY01000546.1 GCA_001896715.1 Methanoculleus sp. EBM-46 | reverse complement strand
TCTGAAAATATGACCGAGGTGTTGTGGCTTGTTGGGGAACGAGAAGGCACTGGGTATTTGGGTGAAGAATCTTGGAACGTCTGCACTTGCCATTTTTTGTAGATTCTTGCTCTTACATTCATTTCTAGAAGGTGCAAGCGAAATACTACATAGTCTCTTTGGTTCTCTCAAATCTCTCGTATCGCAGATACGTATCGTTCGCTTTGCGAGCTTCTCGACAATCTCTTTCTCGTGTCTTATAACCTACAACCAACAACCCACAACTAACAACCTCATCTGGAGGTATTCCCATGCCTGACATCCAGAAAGGAAGAAACACAGTAATCGAAGATGGCGCAAAGATCGGTGAAAACTGTGTTCTAGGCCATAATGTCGTTATACACAGCGGCGTAGTTATAGGCGACAACGTAACGGTGGGAGACAACACAGTGCTTGGAAAAGAACCCTTCAGGGCAAGCAACAGCGCAACGACTAATCTCCAAGCCCTTCCACCCCTTAACATAGGCTCGGACACGACTATCGGGGCCTCATGTGTGATCTATAAAGGGGCGTCGCTTGGAGATGAATGCTTTGTGGGCGACCTCGCGACGATACGCGAGAGAACAAGTATAGGAGAGAAGACGATAGTTGGAAAAGGTGCGACAGTTGAGAATGGCACCACCGTGGGGAAGAAAGTTAAGATCGAGACCGGAGCCTATATAACTGCCTTCTCAAGGATAGAAGACTACTGTTTTATTGCGCCCGAAGTCACTTTCACCAACGACAACTTCCTTGGCAGAACCGAAGAGCGAAAAAAGCACTTCAAGGGTCCGACACTGAAAAGGGGAGCGAGAATAGGCGCGAACGCCACAATACTCCCGGGCATAGTGATTGGAGAAGACACACTGGTTGCAGCGGGAAGTGTAGTAACAAAAGACCTGCAGGCCAGAAAGATATACGCCGGAGTCCCGGCAAGATACATAAGGGAAGTTCCGAAAGAGCAACTGATTGAAGAACAGGTATTCTATGAAGAGCGAGAATAACGAGAGAAGAATCTCGAGAGGACGAGGGATTGCATATAGGATCTTCTGATCAACGGTTTTACCGATCTTTATATCTCAACGTCATTACTTAATCTCGTACTCTCCAACATCCATTCGTTGTCTCGTTTCAAAATACAGGAGGTTCCAATGCTCAAAGAGAAAATTATTGACAGATCTGCAACTGTTGGTGTAATCGGTCTAGGGTACGTAGGTCTGCCGTTGGCCGTTGAGAAGGCCAAAGCCGGTTTCAAGGTTATCGGTTTCGATATCCAGGAAAGTAAAGTGAAAATGGTAAATGAAGGCCATAACTACATCGGTGATGTAGTGAACGCGGATCTGGAAAAGATCGTTTCAGAC
>MPOY01000075.1 GCA_001896715.1 Methanoculleus sp. EBM-46 | reverse complement strand
TGTCTCATAGAGGAGGGGAGGGTGGCGACCGAGGGAACGCCGGAGGAAGTGCTCGGGATGCGGGAGAACGGGTTCATCGCGAGTTTCATCGAGGGGTGAGCGAAGAGTGGAGCCCGGACTCCCGCTGAAGCTAGGCGTATGAAGTTCCATATTCGCACGGTGGTGGCTCCCTTCACCATTATTCGGCTTGTTCCCTCATTTTATCTCATTTTGCAAGACCTTGCCCCACCTCCCCTCCCCTAACTTTTTCCTCTCCCATCCTCCAAACCGTGGTCGGGGTGACGGAGAATCTCACGTGCCGGCGCACCTCCCTCCGAAACGTTTGTCCGGCTGAAGCTGGACCGTTGTTACCATAGCCCACCATAGGGCGGTATGGGCCATAAAGACTACTTCCTGCTGTTCCGTTCGATGGAGGAAGGAAGACGGTGAAGAGAGGGAGATCCGGGTAGTATGCCTGATGCCGGGTGTATGTTGCCAGTGTAAAATACAGGCGGAAGGCTCCGTTTTTCTCTCCCGCCGTGCGCAAGGGTCTCCTTACCCCGCCCCCTTCACCCTCGCAAGAACAAATCAATGAGTTCTTGTTTAGTCATATTGTTATGGTTTGCGATATCGTTTAAGATATTGTTCACTGTGACTTCCGCGCTGGTGGACAAAAGAATATCCAAGCTTTTTGAGAACTCTGATGATATCTGTGCTGCTAACAACTGGAAGATGTGGCAACGTGATGCACCTGATGTGTAATCTGGGTCTGGATCGTGATTTGTTCGTTGGGTTCCACTTCGTCTTCGAAATACAGCAGTACAGCTTCTTCAATGTTTTTAAGCAATTTTTCGAATGTTTCACCATCGGTAAAGATACTGTATCCGATTGCACTGGCAGACCAATATCCGTCTTCATAGGTAGTTTCAAATCGTACTATCATGATGTACCGAGTTAGAGAGAATGAAACGTGAATGATGAAAAATGTTGTTACGAACATCAAACGGAGATCAGAGTGGAAACGATCGGTAGTGCGCCAGGCAATTACTGATATCACCTTCACAAACCTGACTTTCCGGATTTATAATTTACACTGACTCAATCTCTTCTCGGGGAAGAGATCCTGAAACCCCATCGCACTCAGTTGATCCCTCATCTTATCCGTCAGGTTGAGGTACCAGAACGCTTTCTCCTGCCCCGCACATCCCACCTCAACATACTCGACCCGTTTCAACCGCCGCAACAGTTCATGCCGGGGGGATGGCTACCATGATATTATCGTATGTTGCGGAGGTACCAGTGCCGGCTCTACCGGAATGCCGATCTGACCCTCAGAGTCCGGGAGTGGATCTATTCCTAATACGGGATGCATCACGACCGGGACCTGAACGCCGCGTTCGATGTCAAACCGTTTGCACGTGCAGGCGTGGAACGTGCCGAAGATCCTGTGGGCTCGCTCCCAATGGGGAGAGGACGACGGCCGGGAAGCCCCCTGCGAAAGCCGGGGGGTAGTTCACAGCACGACGATGCTCCGGCACCGAGATCTCGTTGTTGGCGGGGTAGTTCACGCTCCC
>MPOY01000174.1 GCA_001896715.1 Methanoculleus sp. EBM-46 | reverse complement strand
TCGTCGCCGATATCCGCGATCCCACCGTCGACCGGACACGTCTTGCGTGCGACACCGTCGTTATGAATCCGCCGTTCGGGGCGCAGAAGGCGCATGCCGACCGGCCGTTCATCGACCGGGCGCTCGACCTTGCAGGCGTGGTCTACGGCATCTTCAACGAGGGCTCGACACCGTTCGTGGCGGCCTACACCGAAGGGCGGGCGGCGATCGAGGAGGTGATCCGGTGCGCGTTTCCCCTCCGGCGGACGTTTGCCCACCACCGCAAAGAGCGAGTGGATATTACCGTAGAGGTCATACATTTACGACGGATCTAATACCGTGACTTTCGATACCAAACCCGTCTGGGGGCTTTCCGCCGCCCACCTGGTGACCGATCTCTACTCGCCGGTTCTCCCTGCAATCCTGCCGCTCCTCATCGCGGAGCAGGGCTACTCGTTCTTCCTCGCGGGGTTGATCGTCACCGTCTACAACCTCACGTCGTCCCTCATACAACCGCTCATCGGCTGGGCCTTCGATACCCGGGGGTTTGCCGTCCACGTCGGGACGAGCGTTGCCATAGGCGCGATCTTCATATCCATCGTCGGGTTGCTCAACAACTACACGCTCGTCCTTGCATCCGTCGCCGTCGCGGCGCTGGGGCACGCCTTCTTCCACCCGAGCGCGCTCGGGACCGTCAGCCGCCTGACCCGGGACGCGAGCCGGGGTCGGATCACCTCCTACTTCGTCATCGGCGGAAACCTCGGCTACGCGATCGGCCCCATATGCGCCGGGGTGGCGGTCGGCCTCATGGGTCTTCCCGGCCTCGTCATACTCGCCGTCCCCGGCCTTGTGATGGCGGCGGTCCTCCGGCAGGTTCTCCCCGCGCCGGATCGCCTGAAAGCCGTGCCGGCAGCCGACCCGGGCAAGCGGCCCGCTTACCGGGCGATCGCCCTCCTGGTCACGGCTTCGGGCCTCCGGGCATGGGCGATATTCGGTTCGGTCGCCTATCTCCCGACCGTCCTCACCCTGCGGGGGATCGACCTCGTGACCGCAAACCTGCTCGTCTCGGGGATGCTCATCGCCGGGGTCGTGGGGCAGCTCGTCGGC
>MPOY01000261.1 GCA_001896715.1 Methanoculleus sp. EBM-46 | reverse complement strand
GGTATATCCGTTATCGCCGAGAGGAGTTCGGGGAGCGACTCGCCCCGGTCGAGCCCCCAGGCGGCCACGTCCTGCCCGGTCAGCCGGATCTCATAGGCCCCCGACGCCACGAGGTGCCGGACGGCATCGAGTATGTCCTCCGAAGGCGCACTTACAAGCCGCCCCCGTGCAAGGCGGGTGATGCAGTAACTGCACCGGCCGACGCACCCGCCTGCCACCTGCACCACGCCGATCGCGCCGGTGCCGCGGCTGCCGACGCTCCCGGCACGCTCCTGGATCTCGGCCGGGAGGATGACGTGCGGCGTGCAGACCGACCGTATCGCCTCCATCTGCACGAGCGGCATGCACCCGGTCACGTAGAGGTCGGAGCCGGCGAAGAGGGCAAGGCGCCGGAGCATCTTTCGCTCGGTCGCCTCGATCACCGTGCAGGTGTTGACGATCACCGCGTCCGCCTCGTCCGGCCCGGTCAACGTGCACCCGAGCCCCTCCAGTATCGCCGCAAGCCTCCGGGCGTCGGCGTGGTTGTAGGTGCACCCGTAACTCTCGATGTAGACCTTTCTTTCCCTCAGATCGTCGATGGCGATGGTAAACGACTCCCTCTCTGCGGCCTCTCTGCCCTGTATGCTCTCTCGTTCGGCCGGAGAATACTCTGCCCCCGCCCGGCCGATCTCTTTTGAGCACAATACTTAACCGCTACTATTACAACTTCTTTACTCAATGATTAAGATAGGGTTGCTGGGATGCGGCAACGTCGGGCGTATCATCGCCACGCGCGCCGAGAGCATCCAGGTCGTCGCGGTCTTCGATATCATCCCCGGGCGGGCGGAAGAGCTCGCGGCGCTCTGCCGGGCCCGGCCATACACGGACTTTGACGCCTTCATGCGGGAGGATTTCTCGATCGTCGTGGAAGCCGCCTCGGTCGACGCCGTCAAACTCTACGGCGAGGCGGTCCTCCGGTCGGGACGGGACATCGCCGTCCTCTCCGGGGGAGCGCTCGCGGACGAAGAGTTCCGCGAACGCCTCGTCGAGACCGCACGGGCGGCGGGAAGGAAGATCCGGATACCGAGCGGCGCCATCATCGGGCTTGACAACCTCAAGATCGGCCAGGTCTCGCCGCCGAGAAGACTCCTCCTCCGGACGACAAAACCCCCTGCGTCGCTTGGCCTCTCCGTCGCGGCCCCGACAGAGGTATTTAAGGGGCTGGCGCACGATTGTATAAAGCAATACCCGAAGAACATCAACGTCGCGGTGGCGCTGGGACTCGCTGCCGGCCGGGATGCCGATGTGGAGCTCCGTGTCGACCCCGCAGCGGAAAGAAACATACACGAGATATTCGCCGAGGGCGACTTCGGGGAGATCTATATCCAGGTCAGGAACGTCCCGAGCCCCGATAACCCCGCCACGAGTTATATGGCGGCCCTCTCCATCCTGACACTCTTGAAGAACCTCGATAACCCTCTGGTGGTGGGCACATAGGAATGGAAGCAAAGATTCGTGCGCTCAAGGCCGAGAAGAACGCAGTCGTCATGGCGCATAACTACCAGCCCCTGGATATCCAGGCGCTCGCCGACGTGGTGGGCGACAGCCTCGAGCTTGCGGTGAAGGCAAAAGAGACCGGGGCGGACCTGATCGTCGTCTGCGGCGTCCGGTTCATGGCCGAGACGGCAAAGATCTTGAACCCCGACCGGAAGGTCGTCATACCGGTGGAGGACGCAGGGTGCCCCCTTGCCGACTTCCTGACCCCCGACCTCATCCGGGAGGCAAAAGAGCGGTATCCCGACGCCGCCGTGGTGGTCTACGTCAACAGCACGGCGGAGAGCAAGGCGCTCGCCGATATCACCTGCACATCCGCAAACGCGGTCAGGGTCGTTATGTCTCTCCCGAACGAGACCATCCTCTTCGGGCCGGATGCAAACCTTGCGGCATACGTCCAGCGCGAGCTCCCAAAAAAGACGATCGTACCGGTGCCGCCCGGCGGCCACTGCTACGTTCACACCGGGTTTACCCTTGCCGACGTCGAAGCGGCCCGGAGGAAGGGCGGTACGGTCGTCTGCCACCCCGAGTGCCTGCCGGAGGTCCAGGAGCAGGCGGACGTGATCGCATCCACGGGGGGCATGGTCCGGGGTGCGGCGGGAGCCGGCGAGCCCTGGTCGGTCTTCACCGAGCGGGATATGGTCTCCCGCCTCCGGGTGCTCTACCCGGGAAGGGTCTTTTACGAGAAACCGGAGGCGATCTGCGTGGATATGAAGAAGATATCCCCCGCCGATCTGCAAAGGGCGCTCGAGTGCGAGGAGCACGAGATCATCCTCCCTCCCGGGGTCATGGACCGGGCACGGCGGGCTCTCGAGCGGATGATTGCCGTCGGGGCGTGAGTGCGTATGATTCCTATCGAGGACCTGCTCCGGTTCATCCGGGAAGATGCGCCCTGGGGCGACGTCACGTCGGAGACGGTCGTCCCCGACGTCACCTGCCGGGCGATCGTCCGGGCGAAGAGCCAGGGGGTCGTCGCGGGGCTCTCTGAGGCGCGACGGCTCTTTGAGCACTTCGGCGTCACGGTCCGCGAGCGCTCCGCCGACGGCAGGGCAGTCGCCCCGGGAACGGTCCTCCTCGACCTCGACGGCCCTGCCCGGGCGATCCTCCTCGTGGAGCGGACGGCGCTCAACATCATCGGGCGGATGAGCGGTATCGCGACCCGGACCCGTGAGGCGGTCGAGGCCGTCCGGGCGGTCTCGCCGGACGTCCGGGTCGCCGCGACCAGAAAGACGGCTCCGGGCCTCCGGGTGCTCGACAAGAAAGCGGTGATCCTCGGCGGGGGCGACCCGCACCGCTACACGCTCTCGGATATGGTCCTGATCAAGGATAACCACCTCGCACTCACGCCCCTTGCGGAGGCGATACGGAGGGCAAAGGAGGAGAGCCTCTACCGGGTGGTCGAGGTGGAGGTCGAGACGGTGGAAGATGCGGTCACGGCAGCCGGCGCCGGGGCCGATATCGTCCTGCTCGACAACATGACCCCCGATACCGTCCGGGAGGCCGTCCGGGCGCTTGCCGGGCGGGGTCTCCGGGACCGCCTGACTCTCGAGGTCTCCGGGGGGGTCGGGGAAGACACCCTCGCCGGGTATGCCGCAACCGGCGTGGATATCATCAGCATGGGTGCGCTCACCCATACGGTCAGGAACTTCGACGTGAGCCTGGATATCCTGAAAGGTATGGGCATAGTCCGGATCCCGTGACCTTCAGGATGCGTCCGGGAGTTCCTCCATCGCGAGTTCGTCGAGGAACGGCATGACCCCCTTGACGTAGGGCGTGGTCTTCCCCTCCCGTATCCCTATCTCCCCGTAGGCGACGATCTCCACGACCAGCGGGAGTTCATCCAGGCGCCGGACGAAGAGAGGGTCCGACTCGGTGGCAAACCGCAGGAAGGCGTCCAGCCTGATGAACGGGCGCTCCAGGTCCGGGATGTCGCAGTACTCCTGCAGGTCTTCCTGGAGCGTGGAATCCTTTGCCAGGTCTTCCTCGAAGTAGAGGTAGACGTGGAAGTTGTGGCGTTTTCCCATCGCATCGAGATCCCTGATGTCGATCCTCGTGCCGGGGGCGATACCGAGGCGTTCCAGGTCCGGCGGGAACGTGGTGCCCTCCGATGTGCCGGTCGGACTCTTCATACTATGGTGAAGGGGATGATAGTAGAAAAAAGCACCTCCCGGGGCACTCTCCGGGAGGTAAAACCTTATACTCCGGCGCTCCAGGGGGGACGTGAGATGGCCTATGGCGGGGAAGGGTGCATCGATATCGGGGGGAGAGGCTGCGGACCATGGCAATGAGGAGCGGCTCCACCGGCACCTGGCGATGCTCGAGTCCGGAGATCTCAACCAGCGCTGGCGGGCTGCGGATGCGCTCGGGGAGATGGGGGATCGGCGTGCGGTGCAACCGCTGATCCGGGCGCTCTCAGACGAGTTCGTCGATGTCCGGTGGAAGGCGGCAAGGGCGCTCGGTATCATCGATGAACGCGAACCGGTGCTCCCGTTGATACGGAGCCTGGAGGACGAGAGCTCCTGGGTCCGGGAGAGTGCAGCCTGGGCGCTTGGAACGATAGGCGACCCCCGGGCCGTCGAGCCGCTGATAGGGGTGCTTGCCGATACAAAACCCCGGGTCCGCCGGGAGGCGGCGCGGGCGCTCGGCCGGATAGGAATCCCGCGGGCCAGGGAACCCCTTGTGCGCCTCCTCGGCGATCCCGACCGCGGCGTCAGGCTTGCCGCCCGGGCGGCGCTCGACGATATCGGGACCGAGCGGGAGATCCCGAGCGTTTGACGGGCTGTTTCCTGCTGGTCGCCAGACTCGCGTGGTCGACCGCACCGCCTCTCTCTCCGGGAGGCCGGTAACCCGTTTCTCTCCCGGATATACCCTCGATCCAGAAACGACTTCCGCTATTCTTCCCGGACATTGCGATTGATTTATATATCCGGCCCTCCGGAAATCTATTGAATGGACTTATTCATGAAGTGCGCCATCGAGGAGGCGGAGATGGGCCTGCGGGAGGGGGGAATACCCATCGGATCGGTGCTGGTCCGGGGCGGCCGCATCATCGGCCGGGGGCACAACCGCCGTGTCCAGGAGAACGACCCCGTGATCCATGCCGAGATCGACTGCCTGAGGAATGCGGGCCGGATCGGCACCTACGCGGATTGCACGCTCTACTCGACGCTGATGCCCTGCTACCTCTGTGCGGGAGCGGTCGTCCAGTTCGGTATCCGGAAGGTCGTGGCCGGGGAGTCGGCCAACTTTGCGGGAGCCCGGGAGCTCCTTGAGTCTCACGGGGTCGAGGTGATCGACCTGGATCTCGACGTCTGTAAGACGATGATGCATGCGTTCATCGAGGCGTACCCCGATCTCTGGTACGAGGACATCGGGGAGCTGTGAGCGGTCGGGGCTCCGTGGCAGATATGTTCCTCCGTTACACCGCCGTAGCCGTTGCCATGTTCGTCGTCGGGGCCTCCGTCGCCCTTCTGGCTGCTCCCCACCCGGAGAGCAGCGCCGACCGGGAGACGGTTTTTTTGGTCTCGACGATCGATGCGCTCCTGCAGGGCGCCTACGACGGCAGCGTCTCGTTTGACGAACTTGCGGCGCACGGCGATACCGGCATCGGGTGCGGCGACCGTCTCGACGGGGAACTGATCGGCCTTGACGGCGAGTGGTACCTGATCCGGACCGACGGGCGGGCCTACCCGGTCGCCGGGAGCGCGACGACGCCGTTTGCGGCCGCGACGTTCTTTGATCCGGATGTAGCGGTCGTGATCGACGAACCGGTGAACCTGACCGCTCTTCTCGGCCGCCTGGAGACTATGTTCCCCTCAGAGAACCTCTTTTACGCCGTCAGGCTGGACGGCACCTTCCCGCGGGTGGTGACCCGGAGCGTGCCCGCCCAGGAGAAACCCTACCCGCGGCTTGCCGACGTGGTGGCAAACCAGACGGTCTTCGAGTTCGAGAACGTCACCGGGACCGCGGTGGGGTTCTGGACGCCCGCGCTGGCGAAAGGGATCAACGTCCCCGGGTACCACCTCCACTTCATCACGAGCGACCGCACCGCCGGCGGGCACCTGCTCGATATGACCGTGGCAGAGGGCAGCGTGCAGCTCGATACCACGGCAAACTTCACGATGGTTCTTCCTTCCCGCGGCGATTTCCTGAAGGTCGATCTCTCAGGCGACCTCTCGGGCGACCTTGAGCGGGTGGAGAAGTAGCGCGCCCGAGGGCAGGGTGCTGCCCTCCGCCCCCCCGGGGGGCCGGCGGGAAGCCGTGCGCCTATCCGGAGCGCGGACGCAACCCTGCCACGGGTGGGCCGAAAAGAGAAGTTTACCGGACGATGAGCAGCGGCGGCCTGATCACGCCACCGATATCCTCGATCAGGGCGCCTATCCGGGCCTTCCCGCTCTTGCCGAAGGCCCCCATGACGACCAGCCCGTATCCGCCGGAGTTCGCCTCGTTGACGACCTCCTCCCTGACGCGGCCCTCGACGATCTTTGACGAGCACCGGATATTCTCCTCCCGGGAGCGCGAGAGGATGCCGGCGATGTCACCCTCGGTGCTCTTGCGCATATCCGCCCAGATCCG
>MPOY01000052.1 GCA_001896715.1 Methanoculleus sp. EBM-46 | reverse complement strand
GCGCTCTTCTCCCGCCACTACGGGCGGCCGGCGGCGGTCATCGAGACCCGGTGCTACTCGATGGGGTACGATCACTGCCGGTTCGAGGTGGTGCCGGAGAGTGGGTGAGGGTGAGAACTTACCCGGTCTGCGCTCAGAGTCAACGCGGCTATGGTGGCGAATACAGTAAGAGAATAACCCGAAAACAGAACCCATGCGATAGCCGGGAATCGAACCCGGGCTAGAGGCTTGGGAAGCCCCTGTCCTACCGCTAGACTACTATCGCGCCGGTACCATTACATGTTGCCCGGGGAGGTGATAAACATTCGGTTTACTCCTCCCCGGCCTTATAACGCCGCAGGGTCACCATTATGGCCGCCCCCTCCTCCGGCCGGCCCGGGACGCGGTCTCCCGCCCGGACGCTTCCCCCGTAGCGTTCCGCAAGCATCCTGACGATGCTGAGGCCGAGCCCTTTTCCGCTCTTCTTCGTCGTCCCGCGCACCTTGCGCTCGAATATCCGCGGTTTGAGGTCGTCAGGGATACCGGGGCCGTTATCGGCGACCGTCACCGATACCGCCTCCCCCTCCTCCCGGACGCTGATGGTGATCCCGGCATCCGGCCCCCCGAACTTGACGGCGTTGCCGATCAGGTTTGAGAAGATCTCGTCGATGAGATCGTCTGCGAGAACCGTTGCATCCGGCCCCTCACAGGTGATGCGGGCATCGGCGAAGTAGTTGCGCATCCCCCGGAACACAGATTCAAGCCGTACCGGCCGAAGTTTAACATCACCGGCCTCCAGTCTCCGGATCGTCGTGACGTTCCTGATGATGTCACTGCTCTGGTAGATGGCTGCAAGCGGCTCCCGGAGGAACTCACGGGGTGGTTTATCGCCCGACTCGAGGGCCATGTGCAGGTAGCCCATGGCTACGGTATTCGCGTTGTTGATGTCGTGCGTGAGGATATCGACGTAGAGGTTGGCTGCCTCGGTTGCGGCGTTCGCTTTCTCAAGATAGTGGTTGGCGGACGCGAGCGCCGCCTCCAGGTCCTCGTGGAGCATCCCCTTGACAACTGCACTCCCAAGCCCTTCGCCTATCGCCACGAGGATCCGGCGCTCGCCCTCCGGGATCGTCTCGCGAGCTCTGCTCGCGACCGTGATGCACCCCACCGGCCCGTCGTCGCCCGGTATGGGAACCGATGCAAACGATCGGGTGCCGGGGTTGCCATGCTCCGGATACTTCTCCTGGAAATGGTCGACGAATCGGGCCTCCCCGTCGACGAGCACGTACCGGTAGGGCAGTTCATCCCGGCTCACATCGAGCGGGAAGACCACATCGCCCACCGAGGCGCGCAGGTGCGCACGATCGTCCCCGGGGTATACCAGGTGCGCCGCACCCAGGTCGAAGTCCAGCAGCGCCAGAGATTTTTCGAGCGCGGCCGGGAGGAGGTCGTCAAGGCGGCGGGACGCAGTTGCCGCGGCCATGACCTCGTTCGTGATGAAGAGACGCCGGTTCTCCTCCCGCATCTCCCTCTCCGCCCGGCGCCGTTCGGTGATGTCCCGGAACGAGACGACCAGACGTCCCGGGGCGGCTCCGCCCTGTGCGAAGGAGGTGATCGTGAACTCCGCGGGCCACTCGGTGCCGTCGAGCCTGCAGAGCGTGCACTCCCCAAAGACATGCGCCTCCCCGTGCAGCGCCCGCTCCCGGCAGGCCACCCAGGCCTCCCGGTCCCTCCCGGCAACCAGATCGTATGGGTCCTTCCCGAGCAGATCCTCCCGTCCGGCTCCGCCGAAGAACCGGACCGCGGCCGCATTCGCCTCCACGATCGTCCTGCCCGGGTCGGTCAGGAGGATCCCGACATCGGTGGTGTCGAGGATGACCCGGAGCGTCTCCTTTGAACGGCGGAGCTGATTCTCCATCTGCTTCAGTTCAGCGGTTCCGGTGACCACCACGCAGCCCTCCTGCTGGTCGGGGAGGAGGCTTGCCGAGAGGAGAACCGCGGAGGGCGTCCCGTCCCGGGCGACGAGGTTGCAGTCCAGGCCTTCGATCCGGCCCTCCTCAAGGGGTCCGGTGAGTCCGGTATACCCGGGCCAGATCGTGGATACATCAAAGGAGGGAGCCTCGCCTTCCCGGTACCCGAGCATCGCGGCGCACTGCTGATTCATCTCCTCGATCTTTCCGGTCCGGGGCGAGAAGAGGAAGATGCCCGCGCCCGACGTCTCGAAGATCCCCCGGTACCGGGCCTCCCGCACCTGCAGG
>MPOY01000418.1 GCA_001896715.1 Methanoculleus sp. EBM-46 | reverse complement strand
TGATCGTGGGGGTGCTGATGATCGTCAACACGATGGTCACATCGGTCTTTGAGCGGACGCGCGAGATCGGGATCACCATGGCCATCGGGGCCTCCCCGGCGGACGTCGTCTACCTCATCCTCGCCGAATGCTTCTACATCGGGTTGATCGGAGGGGTGCTCGGCAACCTTCTTGGGGTCGCATTCACGGGCGCGATCAATACGTTCGGCAAACCGTTCATCATCGCCCGGCTCGGTGACACGTTCTCCACGTTCGCCGAGGGCGATATCACCCTGATCACGCCCGAAATCCTCGCGATCGGGATGGCGATCGCGATCGTTCTCTCTCTGGTATCGGGTCTCTATCCGGCGTTGAAGGCAGCGCACCTCAACCCGGTGACGGCGATACGGACGGGGGTGTGATATGCGGGAAGGATCGATCGTTGCGGGAGTTGCGCTCTCTCTTCTCCTGCTGCTCGTCCTGGTGCCTGCGCCGGCGTCTGCCGACCCGTACGTGGGCGGCATACCGCTCGAGACCACGGAGAGCGGCACCGTCTCAGGCGGACTGTGGCACGACTCGTTCGTGGGGACGGGCGTGCAGGATACGGATATCACGAAGACCTACACGCTCCCCTCCTATACGGAGATCCGGTGGGCGCGCCTCTATGTCGCGGTCTACTGCGGCCACATGCAGAACAACTACGAGGTCCGGACGACCGTGAAGTTCGACGGCGGGTCGGGGATGCAGACGCTCGGCGTGGAAGACCTCCACGAACCGTACTCCTTCCCGGCGGATGGCGGAAACGGGCCGGTCCGGGTGAACGGTCACTGCAACCGGGTGACGGGCGATTACCTGATGTGGTACGACGTGACCGACCGTATCACCGGGAAGAGAGCGGTTGCCGGGGTGAAGACGGAGAGACCGCAGGACTATAAAGGAACCGTCGACGGGCGGATCAAGCTCGTCACGCTGGTCGTCGCCTACGACGACGGCGATGGCGACGAGGTCCATTACTGGGTGAACCAGGGGCACGACGTCCACTCCTACTTCGTCGAGGAGAGCATGGGAGACCGTTACGAGGGCGAGACAACCTTCGATACCGATGCACTCCCCGATGACGATGAACGCGAGGCCGCCGCCGAGCTCTCGGTCATCCACCTGGCAAGCCACGTCGGGGACTTCTGGTTCAACTCCGACCCGCTCGATGCCGACCGCACTCCCCAGGGAGCCTACTCGGGATACCTGACGTGGGACGTCTCCGACCTCCTGAACCCCGGGGCGGCGAACATGCTCGTCTACTCCCGCGACACCGGCGTTGCCGGGGGGAGCGAAGGACCCCTGGGCGCGTTCTTCAAGATACCGCTCGCCCTCCTCTCGGTCCGCTACCCCGAGGAGGAGGTCGGGTCGATCCGGGTGACGTCGACGCCCGCCGGCGCGGCGATCTTCATCGACGGCGAGGCGACCCGGTGGACGACGAACACGACGATCCCCGACATATCCGCCGGCGACCACTCGGTCCGGGTCGAGCTGGACCGCTACCGCGTGCCCGACGACCGGTGGTTCACGGTGAGCAGGGACAAAAACGCCACGGTCCACTTCGCCCTCGAACCGATAACGGGGAGCATCGAGGTGACGAGCGAGCCGTCCGGAGCCTGGGTCTACCTCGATGGGGAGAACATGTCGGTCGTGACCCCGGCGATCCTGGAGAACCTGATCGTAGGCAACTACACGGTCAAGGTGAAGGCGGAGGGGTACGATGACTGCTACCGGACGGTTACGGTCAGCGAGGGCAAGACCACTTCCGTCGACTTCAAATTCCAGGGCACGGGAGACG
>MPOY01000332.1 GCA_001896715.1 Methanoculleus sp. EBM-46 | reverse complement strand
TTCGGCCCGCCGGTCGCAAAGAAGTTCACCACGGAGCATGCCGCGTCATTGATGGCAAAGGCCGGGCTTACGGTCGCGGCGGTGGCGGACTCGGGGCCCTACCACTACATCATCACGGCCGTGCCGGGGCCCGGCCGGGTCCGGTAAAAAAGGGTTTTTGGGTTACTTCAGGTTTGCTATGCCGCCGTAGTCGATGGCGTTCACGAACGCATCGAGGTCTTGTTTGGAGCCACCGTCTACGCTGACGTAGACCATAAACCGTTCGTTCACACCGACCCAGGTACCATAGGAGTCAGGCTTGCTGAAGACTTCCCAGGCGGGGTGACCACCGATTGTCTTTGACTTGTAGTAGCCTTCAGTCGTCTCGATCAAGGTGAACGTGTTCCACATCTGCCATTGGCCCACGTTGTAGTAGGCGGAGTCCTGGATCACGATTGCTGCCTGGGCGTCGCCCTTTGTGTAATCCCGGGATGCCCAGGTCCACTGGCCGTCTTCGACCGCCATCGTGATGCCCACAGGCTCTTCTGCCGTCCAGCCGGCAGGTGCGGCCGGCAAGAACGTTATCAGGGTTTCAAACGGAACTGCGGTTACGCTTCCTCTGGCGGCACCGGAGACGGTGGTGCCGGCAGCAGGAGCCGTCGTGGCTGCCTCCGGCGTGGTCGTATCCGAAGAACTCGATGTGCAGCCCGCCGTCATGCAGAGACAGATCCCGAGCACCACGATGAGCGCCGGGAAGAGCAGTTTCGAGGAGGTGGTTTTCATTATCGTGCCCTCAGAGGATGATAGACGGGATGGATATATTTATACGTTGTCATTCATCGAAAACAGCATCTCTCCCCGGGCCGAAATACGGTTCCGGTTTGTCGGCCGGTCTTCTCTGATCCGCGATCCGTCTCTTCCGACGCCTGTACAGGCTCCTCGCGATAGGCAAAATGGTTTAGGAAAGTTTTTATTGCCGATATACGGACACTCATTCATGATTCAGGTAAAGAGAATCCATGGTATCGTGATTGCAGGACTCCTGGTAGCCTGCATGCTCATGGCCGGTTGCACGTCGCAACCGGAGAACACGACGGTCACACCCTCTCCGGCGGCAACCACGGCGGTCACACCCTCTCCGGCGGAACGGTTCGCCTTCAACGAGACCGACGACAACAAGGCCGTCACCCTCCCGGCCGGGAGCGAGATCGTCATCAGCCTCGACGAGAACCCGACGACCGGATATTCATGGAACGTCACCTCGTCCCGGGGGCTCTCGTACGTGAACGACACATTCATCCCGCCAAAGACGGACCTTGTGGGTGCCGGGGGCGTGCACGAGTGGCAGTACCGCGCCGCCGAGAAGGGATCCGCTGAGTTCTCCGCGATCTATATGCAGCCCTGGATGAACGTGACCGGAAGCGAGACCACGTTCTCGATGACGTTCACCATCGAGTGATCCCCCCTGCCCTCTTCCGCAACCGTGCGGGGGAGCGGCATCCCCTTTTTTGACATCCCGATCTCTGCCCTGCCGCCAGCCGGTCATCCCCCCCGGGTGCCCGTCGTCACCACTCGTTCCCGAACCATCGCGAGACCTCCGCCCCCGCCCACGGCCCCCCGTGCGCCGCGTAGATCCGTTCCGGTCCGAGGGCGAGAAGGGCCCGGATACTCCGTCGCGCTGCCGCAGGAGCGCCGGTACGGAAGGGCAGACGGGGCCTCCCGCCCGGGAGGAGGGCGGAGAGGAGATCGCCGACGATGGCGGCGCCTCCGGCGATGAAGACCGAGACCGAGCCCGGGGTATGGCCCGGCGTGGGGATGACCCTGCCCCGGATCCCGAAGACCGCGAGATCGGCGGCGCCCTCGATGACGATGTCGGGCTCGATGCTTCCTGTCTTCCCCGCCATAAACCCGATCTGGTGCGG
>MPOY01000091.1 GCA_001896715.1 Methanoculleus sp. EBM-46 | reverse complement strand
CCTGTGTTTCCGGCCGATACCATAGCATCTGCAGTGCCCTCCTTTACCTGAAGAGCCGTTATATACAGGGAAGTCTCTTTCTTTCTCAACAAAAGAGAGGGCTTTTCAGACATTGGAAAGACCTCTCTTGCATCGATTATTCTTATTCTTGAAGCCTCCGGATATCCTTTCAAACCGGGGGAAAGTTCCTCTTGCCTGCCGACCAGAAGTATTTCAAGATCGGGAAACTCCTTCAGAGCAATAAGGGCGCCTTCAAGATTCACTTTCGGCGCTTTGTCTCCTCCGGCAGAATCGAGCGCGATCCTCACACCAGGCATGGATTATTCACCAATCTCAAGAATCTGTCTTCCTCCGTAATGACCACAGTGCAGACAAACTCTGTGGGGTTGCTTCGGTTCTCCGCAGTTAGGACACGTAGAAACGGAGACCGTGATCGCCCTGTACGTCTTCGCTCTTTTGAGATGTGTCCTGCTTCTACTTCGTTTTTGCTTTGGAACGGCCACTTCAATCCCTCCTGTATTTAATTCTTCAATTTGGTTTTCAATTCTGAGATCGCTTTGTGCCAGCTGTCATCAACAATCGCCCGATCCTGGCACTTGTGATCGGGATTCTCGTTCAGATTGGTTCCACAGGCCGGACACAGACCCGCACAATCCTTACTGCATAGAGTCTTCAGCGGAACCTCAACAATTATAGCCTCAATAACTCGATCTGACAAGTCCAGAAGCTCTCCCTCTAACTTTATAACGTTCTCCAGCTCGTCTTTGCCGGCATCATCGACGCTTTTCAGCATTATCTCGTGAACGTAAGTTGCTTCGATCGTTCCCCTTATCTGTATAACCACCGGCTTCAGGCAGCGGGCACAACTCTCTTCAACTGATGTGTTGACGGTACCCGTAACGATAACCGAATCTTTGTCTTTGTAGAGATCTATATGGACATCTACCGGTTCCATCAGAGTCACTTCATCCGTGAAGTCTGTCCCGAACGAAGCGTCCACGCTTTTTTTGAACTCGAATGTATTTAGGTCTATCACCAGATCTCTTCTGTTGTTCACAATAATCACCTCTTCGCTGCCAGCAAATACTACATCAAGGTTATTTCGATTCATTCGCTTTTTATTGAACATAAGAAGAAAATTCTTTCATCCTCTCGAGCAACCTTCTCGATATGGTATCGATGTCGTCGGCGCTTCTGCCTATGGGGTTTTCCAGCTTAACTATTTCAGTTTTGTTGAAGCCATCGCGAACAAGCATTATCTCAGTTGAAAGTCTGGCAGCCTCTCTCGGGTCGTGCGTAACCATTACTATACTGAGTTTCCTCTCATGCCAAATCTCTTTGATCTCTTCAAGCAAATG
>MPOY01000451.1 GCA_001896715.1 Methanoculleus sp. EBM-46 | reverse complement strand
TTCTTCAGGCCGAGAACCTTCCGAAGTTCCCGGCGCGAGATCTCACCGTCAAGAACCGCGGCGATCTGCCGCCATCTGATACGGCAAATGCCCCGCCCATCTCAAGTCTTCAGGTTGCCCAGATAGCGATAGCCGAGGGCATCGCGGAAGTGGGCGACGACCCGCTCCTGCGTTCGGTGCTCGCGTTCGCCGACGGAGATCATGGGGCATCGCCTCCGACGATCTCCCAGCGGCCACCCTTTGCCGGGCCGATGCGTTGCACTTTTCCAGACTTTTTGAGTTTTGCGAGTTGCATCTCTATGGCCCGGGTGCTCCTGCCCAGTGTTTCGGCCATTTCGGGTATGGTTATATCCGGCTGCTGTCGGATCATCTCCAGGATTAACCCCGAAGTTTTCCCCGAAGTTTTCCCCGAAGTTTTCCCCGAAGGTTCTTCCCTAATTCCTCCGGTTTCTTCCCTAGCTCCGTCGGTTTCTTCCCTAGGCAGCTGTAATTCCGATGGCCCTGATCGTGGTAGCAGGTGTGGTCCGGGATATAGCTCGGGTCTGGGAAGCAAGGGTCGCCGGACGATCGTCCGGAACTCGCCGCTCGCGGTGAACTCGGGCTCCGGGAGGCCGGCCTTGATGCAGCGCCGGATCATGTCCCGTGTTCCCGTGCCCATCCGTTCGATGTAGCCGGCGAGGTACATCGGTTCGGCGAGGAGCGGGTTTGCCGGCACCGAGGCGTGAGCCCGCCGGAGTTTTTCGAGGGTCAGGGACGGCGGGAGCGTGCCCGGGTTCCAGACCTCCAGGGGTCGGTACTGAGCATCGCCGGTGCCTGTTGCCGGGCAGTGCAGGTGGTCACGGCATATCCCTCCCGGCAAGCAGGGCACGGCCCCTCTCGGTGACCCGATATTTCTGGTTGCTGCTCCGGGGCCTGTCAGGGATGGTCATCTCGATCAGCCCCGCCTGCATCAGTGGCGCTATTACGGAGCTCCTGAACTTGGTGCGATTCATCCTTCCTGCACTATCCATAAGTTCGGAAATGGACATCTCTGCCATACAGGTGCGCA
>MPOY01000235.1 GCA_001896715.1 Methanoculleus sp. EBM-46 | reverse complement strand
TGATCGTGGGGGTGCTGATGATCGTCAACACGATGGTCACATCGGTCTTTGAGCGGACGCGCGAGATCGGGATCACCATGGCCATCGGGGCCTCCCCGGTGGACGTCGTCTACCTCATCCTCGCCGAATGCTTCTACATCGGGTTGATCGGAGGGGTGCTCGGCAATCTTCTTGGGGTCGCATTCACGGGCGCGATCAATACGTTCGGCAAACCGTTCATCATCGCCCGGCTCGGCGATACGTTCTCCACGTTCGCCGAGGGCGATATCACCCTGATCACGCCCGAAATCCTCGCGATCGGGATGGCGATCGCGATCGTTCTCTCTCTGGTATCGGGCCTCTACCCGGCGTTGAAGGCAGCGCACCTCAACCCGGTGACGGCGATACGGACGGGGGTGTAAGGTATGAGAATCAACAGATTGTATGTCTTTGGAATTTTGTTTACTTTCGTCCTGCTGCTCGTCCTGGTGCCTGCACCTGCGGCGGCCGACCAGTACGTGGGCGGTATCCCGCTCGAAACAGAAGAAAGCGGCGTCGTCTCCGGCGGGCTGTGGCACGACTCGTTCGTGGGAACCGCGCCGGTGCGCGAGGCAACGAAGCAGTACTCGCTTCCCGACTACACGAAGATCAAGTGGGCGCGCCTCTACGTCACGGTCTACTGCGGTCACATGCAGAACAACTACGAGCACCGGGCGACCGTGAAGTTCAACGGCGGGTCGGGGATGCAGACGCTCGGCGTGGAGGAACTCCGGAAGTCGTACTCCTTTCCGGCTAATGGTGGGGACGGGCCGGTCTGGGTGAACGACCATTGCAACCGGGTGACGAGCGACTACGTGATGTGGTACGACGTGACCAACCGGATCACCGCGAGGAACCCGGTCGCCGAGGTGAAGGTGGACCAGCCGGAAGGGTATAAGGGAACCCTGGACGGGCGGATCAAGCTCGTCACGCTGGTCGTCGCCTACGACGACGGCGACGACGACGAGGTCTACTACTGGGTGAACCAGGGGCACGACGTCCACTCCTACTACATCGAGGAATATCTCGGCGAGACCTTCATCGGCGAGACGACCTTCGACACCGAGAACCTCCCGGAGGACGACGAACGCATCCCGGGTGCCGAGTTCTCGGCCATCTATCTGGCAAGCCAGGTCGGGGAATTCGAGTTCAACACCGAACCGCTCGACGCCAATCCTCCGCAGGGTGCTTACTCGGGGTACCAGATCTGGGACGTATCCGACCTCATGGAGCCCGGGACGACGAGCACGTTCACCTACACCCGCGACCTCGGCGTCGCCGGAAGCGGCGGAAACTTCCTGGGCGCGTTCTTCAAGATACCGCTCGCCCTCCTCTCGGTTCGCTATCCCGAGGAGGAGGTCGGGTCGATCCGGGTGACCTCGGTGCCTGCCGGCGCGACGATCTTCCTCGACGACGAGCCGACCCAGTGGACGACGAACACGACGATCCCCGGCATCTCCGCCGGCGACCACTCGATCCGGGTCGAAATGGACCGCTACCGCGTTCCCGACGACCGGTGGGTCACGGTGACCAAAGGGGCGAACACAACGGCCCACTTCAACCTCGAACCGATAACGGGGAGCATCGAGGTGACGAGCGAGCCGTCCGGAGCCTGGGTCTACCTCAACGGGGAGAACATGTCGGTCGTGACCCCGGCGACGCTGGAGAACCTGATCGTAGGCGACTACACGGTCGAGGTGAGGACGGAGGGGCACGAAGACTACCGGACGGTTACGGTCAGCGAGGACGAGACCGTCACCGTCAACTTCGACCTCACGACATCCGGCGGTGGGGACGGCAGTTCCGGCGGCGCAGTTCCCAACTACGGCTACACCGGAAAGGGGTTCGAGGTCGCCGTTTCGGGCACCCTCCACGGGAACCTGACCTACTACGAGTTCAGCGATTACACCGGGCTCATCCATGCCGGGGAGAACAGGGA
>MPOY01000424.1 GCA_001896715.1 Methanoculleus sp. EBM-46 | reverse complement strand
GGTGGGGATGAAAGCGGAACCGCCCTTCGTCACATGCCTTTGGGTTTACCAGAAACTTTATCTTAATATAAGACTCAATAATACTTGTATGCTTCAAGCCTACAAGTATCGGATGTATCCTTCACGAGAGCAGGTTGCGCTCCTCATGAAACACATCCATGCTTGTCGGTTTGTGTACAACCATTCGCTGGAGCAGAAGATCCGTGCATATGAGCAGCACGGGCAAAAACTCTCCTGCTTTGACCTGAACAACTGTCTTCCCGCCCTCAAAAAGGAATATCCGTGGCTTGCTGAAGTGAACTCTCAGTCGCTCCAGATCGCGAACAAGAATCTTGACAACGCTTTCACCCGGTTTTTCCGCGAGAAGAAGGGGTTCCCGAAGTTCAAGTCGAAGAAGAATCCGGTACAGTCGTTTCAAGTACCTCAACACTACTGTGTCAATTTCGAGAGAGACCGCATTCGTCTCCCGAAGATTGGTGAGATCAAAACTACCTTCCATCGCCACTTCGACGGCAAGATGAAAACCGCTACTGTCTCAGTTACATCCACCGGGAAGTGGTTCGTCAGTATTCTTGTCGATGATGGGAAACCAACTCCCGATCCTGCCGTGTTCACTTCCGATACGACGCTCGGGATTGATATGGGGCTGACTGACTTCGCGACCTTCTCGAACGGTGAGAAGATTGAAAATCCGCGATACCTAAAGAACTCTCTCCAACGTCTGAAAGTGTTGCAGCGGCGGGTGTCCCGGAAGGTGAAGGGATCGAAGAACCGGGAGAAAGCCATCAAGAAACTCGCCCGATGTCACGAGAAGGTTGCAAACCAGCGGAACGATTTCCTGCACAAACTCTCTTTTCGAGTTGTAAGCGAGAACCAAGCTATTGCAGTGGAAACGTTAAACGTGGCTGGAATGCAGAAGAACCATTGTTTGGCACAGAGTATCAGTGACGTATCATGGAGTTCGTTCTTCCGAATGCTCGAATACCAATGCGAGCGATATGGGAAGACGCTCTTGAAGATCGGAAGGTTTGAGCCGTCCTCAAAACTCTGTAGTTGCTGTGGATATATAAAGCGGGACTTGATACTCTCGGATAGAGAGTGGCAATGCCCCGACTGCGGCACCAGCCATGATCGCGATGTCAACGCGGCAATCAATATCAAGAAATTCGCCCTGCAAGATCAGAATCTTGTTGGGGTAGCAGGTGCGGAACGCACCGTCGAGCCTGTGGACTTGCCTCAATAGAGG
>MPOY01000422.1 GCA_001896715.1 Methanoculleus sp. EBM-46 | reverse complement strand
CTCCCGGGAGCGAAGAAGTACTCGGCGGAGCCGATCATGCCGACCACGATGACGTAACCGATGACGATGCTTACAATGGCACCGATGATTGCTCCGACGATCCCGATGATCGCCGCCTCGTAGATGAACATCCGCAAGATCTCTGCCCGTTGCGTCCCGATGGAGCGGAGGATCCCGATCTCACGTACCCGCTCGTTCACCGACATCATCATGACGTTGAAGATCGAGACTGCGGCAACGAGAAGCGAGATACCCGCGATCGCCATCACGAACGTCGTCATTGTCGAGACCGTCGAGGTGATGCTCTCCATCATGCGGCTGCTGTCCTGGACGGTGACGGTATCTTCTTTCCGGTTGAGTTCGTTCTCGATCGCCGTTTTGACCATCTCGATGTTGTTTAAGTCGCTCACGACGACGTTGACCTGATCGTACTCGCCCTCGCCACCGTAGATCCCGACAAAGAGTTTGTCGCTGCCGATGATCGCCATATCCGTGGAGAGGTCCATCGACATGCCGCGCTCTTCGAGGATACCGACGACCCGGACGGTCGTGGTGGACCCCTTGTCGGGATCGCCGATCTTGATCTTGCTCCCTATCTTGAGGTCGAGTCGCTCGGCAAGCGTCGGCCCGACCACCACCGAGGTCGTGCTCTTGGGATACTCTCCCGACTCGACGGTCAAGATCTCGCGCATGGTCTCCGTATCAAGACCGTAGATAGTTGCTCTCCCTTCGTCCGATCCGACCTCGATCTTATCGGACTCGGACCTGACGGTGTACGCGGTCCCGTACTTCGTGACGATGCGCTGAATAGTCTTGAACTCTTTTTCCGTGATCGCATCGTCGTCGGAGCTGCCGCCTCCACCACCGAACCCTCCCATCATGCCGCCCCCGCCACCGCGGTATGGGGTGACGGTGAGTTTGTTTGCCATGTCGGAGAGCTGTTCCGTGACCGAGAGCGTCATGTTCGCTCCCATCATCCCGATCGAGGCGATGGCGACGACGCCGATGACGATGCCGAGGGCG
>MPOY01000604.1 GCA_001896715.1 Methanoculleus sp. EBM-46 | reverse complement strand
TCCCTTGCCCGCGCCTCCTGCCGGTTAAGCATACGCTCTCTGCCGGCACCCCCGCCCCGCCTATCCCGGGGTAAGGGCAGTGCCCGGAGCGATCGCCGCCACGGCCCCTGCATCGCGTTCTCCCCGCTCGACCGTTTTGCCCCCGCCCCGCCATCGCCCGGTCTGGCCGCCCGAAGGGGCCACGCCCGACGGCGACTGCGCTCCGGCGTTAGCAGCTCACTCCATCTCAAAGAGGTTCGCGAAAAAAGAGGGTTATATGAACCGGGGCTTCATCGAGAGAAGCCGCGGGGTGTAGAGCGGGCGGGAAGGCTTTCCGGCGGTCTCCATCTTCACCGCCTCGATGAGCTCGTCCTCGCTCATCATCTCCTTATACGGCTTCTTCTTCTCCGAGAGCTTCCGGATGGTGACCGTGAGCCGGCCGGTCTCGGCCTCCTGGTCGCCTATCACCGCGACGTAGGGCGCCCAGTCCATGCCGGCCTCGCGGATCTTCTTGTTCACGCTCTCGTCGCGGTCGTCGACATCCGCTCGAATGCCCGCGGCGTTCAAGCGTGCACCGATCTCCTCCGCAAAGCAGACGTGCCGCCCCGCCACCGGGACCAGCCTGACCTGGGTCGGGGCGAGCCAGGTCGGGAGCGAGGGGACCTCCATCTGCGCGGTGTTCTCGAGCAGCGCGCAGATGACCCGCTCGATCGAGCCGGTCGGCGAACAGTGGAGGATCGGGGGGTGGACCTCCACACCCTCCGGGGTGTAGTACTTGATGTCGAACCGGTCCGCGCTCTCGACGTCGATCTGGACCGTCGGGTTCTCGATGGGTCTCCCCTGGGCATCGATCGCCGCAAGGTCGACCTTTGCTATCCAGTAGTGCGTCCGCTCCGAGAGGACCTCGATGAGCATCGGCACACCCGACTTCGCGACGATTCCCTTCACCCAGAGTTCGTACTGGTCGAAGAAGTCCTGCGTGCACCGGAAGACCCCCACGAGCGGCGTCTCGAGGTCTTCGCCGCTCTTCCAGCCCATCAGAAGCTGCTCCTCGAAGCTTGCGAGCGCGTCGTCGACGTCGCGGCAGAGGGTGTGCATGTCGGGCATCGTGAAGGCGCGGAGGCGCTTGAGCCCGATCACCTCGCCCTTCTGCTCGTGCCGGAACGAGTAGGTCGAGAGCTCGTAGAGCTTCATCGGGAGGGTGTTCGGCGATATGTGCATGTCGTGCATGATCGAGAACATGCCGAAGCACGCCGCGAACCGGAGCATCATGTCGCGGTTGCCGCTCTTGAACCGATACTGCCGCTCCCCGAACTTGGCAGCGTGCTCCGCGATCGCCTGGTCGCCGAGATCGTACATCACCGGGGTCTCCACCGGCATACCGCCGTACTCGAGCACCTGCGTAAGGACGTAGTCGGTGAGAAGGTCGCGGATCAGCTTGCCCCGGGGCATCCAGCGGTGGTGCCCGACGTCGGAGCGCGGTTCGTACTCCACGAGCTCTTTTGCCCGCATCAGGTCGACGTGAACCGGTTCGACCCCTTCCGGCCCCGGATACCCGAGTTCTTTCCGGATAAGGGCGGCGAAGGGCGTCTTCTCATCCACGTAGGCGGCCGCATCCTTGCGCTCCCCTTCGGGGGTGAAGACGAAGAACTCGTGCTCGATCTCCTTCTTCGGCGCGGCCGTTCCCTCCCCGGGCACGATCGTCCGGGAGAGCTCCGAGAGCGGGTGGCCCTTGCAGGAGAGCGAGAAGGCCTTGTACCAGCCGAACGGCGCCCGCTTCACGACGAAGTCGCTTTCCCCGGAGAGGGCCTCTTCGATGCCCCGGAGAGCGCTCACCGCCGCTTCCGGCGATGCAAGATCGGAGGAGAGGTGGGCGTAGGGGTAGATCATGATATTGGTCGTGCCGAGCTGCCGGGCGGTAGTGACGATCTCGTCCGCCGCCTGCCTGACGGCATCCCCGATATTCTCCTCGTCGACAGACTCAACCGCGCAGAAGACGGCGAGCGCCTCATCGAGAGCGTCCTTTGGGACCGCATCCTCTTCGGCGACCTTCGTCTTCTTCCGTGCCTCATATTCGATATGGTCAGAGTGGATCAGAAGAAGTCGCATTGGTATCCCCAGTTGAACCGTTGAATATCTGTTTTCCTGCTATATAGTGCATAACGCTCT
>MPOY01000277.1 GCA_001896715.1 Methanoculleus sp. EBM-46 | reverse complement strand
CGGGGCCTTGAAAAAAGAGTTTTTATTGTTTTAGAACCGGGGTTTTCTGTGCTTCGGGAGACAGTCCCGGCAGTAGACGGGTCTGCCTTCGGTCGGCTTGAAGGGGACTTCGCACTCCTTCCCACAGTCTGAACAAACGGTCTTCGTCATCTCACGGGGGCCGCCGAAGTTCCTCGGGCCGCCGAAATTTCTGTTGCCTCTGTTATAATCCATTGGATTGCTCATGCAGATAGGAACACTGCCTGTAGAGGTATGGGTGGATAGTATATAAGGTACGTCACCGGCCCCGGCACCCACGCGGATGATCTCCGGCAGGAGACCGCACCCTCAGCACCTTGCGGTAGAGAATGGGGCTCTCGCTGCCGCAGGATCAGACATATATCGCCTCCTTATCGACGGCGCGCATGAGCCGCGGCCGCCGGGCGATCCCTCCCTTCAAGGCGAGATCCACGGGGAGACCGGGCATCCTCTCCGGTTCCTCTTGAGATCCACGACATCCCATCCGATCGGTTCGTCGAGCTCGACCGGGATATCGACGTCGCTCTCCGAACCCTGCTCGTTTCGGGTATAAGAGCCGAAAACCCCGATCTTGCGGACGCGATACCGCTCGCAAAGGCAGGATTTCGCTTTCCTGAGCCGATCGATCGCACGGCCCGGTGCGCCGGAATATCCTCCGGCCTTTGCGGCATATCCTGGCCTCCCTGAAGGGGTATGGGGCGAGAGGGCGGTTTAACACTTTCTTCGCCCGGCATCCCCAAAGTTTATGGATCTGCAGGCGATTCTCTGGATCGGTGAGTGATGATGAATATCTCCCGGCTGAAGTACAGGGTCGAGGTCCTTGGCGACCACGACGACATCAGGCGCTACGGTCCGTTCAACGAGCAGAAGGCACGGGAGTTCTTCGAGGTCGAGGAGAGCCTCGGCGGAACGGCCCGGATAGCACGGCTGGAGGAGGGGATCCGGGAGACGTGGCGGATCGTTGCCGAATGCGGGGAATGGGGATCACGAGAAGCGGAGTTGCCGGCCCGGTAATCCCTCGCCGGCCGGTTCTTCGGCCTCGGTGCCGACCTCCCGCCGGTGGAGAAGCGTAACCCCTCCCCCGCGGCCCGGACCCTCGTCGCCATCTGTAGTGTGGTCATGGCGCCGCCGGCGATCACAAACCGCATATACCCTCCCCGCAATAACCCGGGTGTGGACCCCCTCCTGCAGGCATCCTCTCTCCTCCTCTGGGCCGGCCTCCTGAAAGGCCTCCAGCTCGCCCTCTGGCCCCGCCTCCGCCCCGTGCTCGGCGACTACGCCTACCCGGCGGCATACCCGGCCTCCCTCCTCCTCTTCGCCCTCGCGACCTGGTACTGCGGCCTCCTCCATATCCCGGTCGCCCTCGCCCTCCTCATCTTTATCGCCCTCGGTGTCTACGGCTTTTACCGGGGCGATTACCGGGGACTCCGGGGGTTCCTCGCCTGGGATGCGGTCTTCCTGGTCGGCTTTCTCTTTGCTCTCTCCGTCCGGTTCGCAAACCCGGTCATCGGCAGTTTCAGCGAGCAGTACATGAACCATGCCTTCCTTGCGAGCATCATCCGCGAACCCATCGTGCCGCCGCTCGACCCCTGGTTTGCCGGCGGGCACCTCACCGTCTACTACTACCTCGGTCACTGGTTGATGGGCAGCCTCGCGGTCGTCACCGGCACCCCCTCCCGGATCGCCTTCAACCTCATACCGGCCACGGTCTACGGGGCGGCGTTCGTCACGCTCTACGCCTTCGGGCACCTCTTCCTCCGGCGGCTGCGATGGGTGCCGCTCGCGGTCCTCCTCCTCGTCCCGCCGTCGGTTCTCTGGTTTCTTGCCGCGGGCGGGGATATCTACTCCGCGTTCCAGGAGACCAACTGGATCATATCCGGCGCCCGGTTTGAGTTCCCGGCCTTCTCCCTCTTCCTCGGGAACGCCCACGCCTTCGAGATGGCCGTCTTCAACCAGATCTTCCTCATATT
>MPOY01000637.1 GCA_001896715.1 Methanoculleus sp. EBM-46 | reverse complement strand
GCCGGCATACCACCGGGAACGCGGTTTGAAGACCTCCCTGCCGACTGGCGATGTCCTGAGTGCATGGTCGGGAAGGATGCGTTCGTGCGGGTCGATGAGGAGGTGGAGAAGAATGATGAAAACGACCTCTAAAGAGCCGGGAACGACCGTGGCCGACGTCCTGATAGCGGAACTCGCGGCATGGGGGGTCAACCTCTTCTTCGGCATCCCCGGCGCATCGTCTCTCCCGCTCGTGGATGCGGTCCGGAGGAACCAGGACGTCCGCTACATCGTCGTCCGGCACGAGCAGACCGCGGCGATGGCGGCATCCGCCTACAACAAGTTCACCGGGAAGGTAGCCGCCTGCCTGACCATCGCCGGTCCGGGGGCGACGAACCTCGCGACCGGGCTCTACGACGCAAAGGAGGACCACGCGAGCGTACTTTCGCTCAACGGACAGGTGAAGATGCAGTACTCCGGCCCGGGCGGCATCCAGGAGATCGACCAGGATGCGTTCTTC
The DNA here is from genome assembly GCA_001896715.1 of Methanoculleus sp. EBM-46. Lineage (GTDB taxonomy): Archaea > Halobacteriota > Methanomicrobia > Methanomicrobiales > Methanoculleaceae > Methanoculleus. The sequence goes on along the minus strand of MPOY01000637.1, from coordinate 3,870 downwards.
CGGCCCATCACCGTCTTCAACAGCACCGTCGCCGACCCGATGACCGCGGTCAAACTCCTCACCCGGGCACTGCGCTACGCCATCATCGCCCGCGGCGTCGCCCAGCTCTCGGTCCCGAACGATATCCAGGCCGCACCGCTCAAGGCCGCCTACTGCGAGCGCGAGACCTGCCTTCCCTCGACCCGTGTCGCGCCGACCGACGAGGCCGTCCGGGCGGTGGCGGAAGCGATCGACGGCGCCCACCGCCCGGTCATCGTCGCCGGGTTCGGGGCCCTGCACGCGGCCGGGGCGGTCCTTGACCTTGCAACAAAGATCCAGGCGCCGATCGTCACCACCCTCCGCGGAAAGGGTATCCTCCCCGACGATAACGAGTGGGTCGCCGGGGTGCACGGCGAGCTCGGGACGCCCCACGCCCTGATGCTCGTCCTGAAGTCGGACCTCGTGATCGCCTGCGGCATGAGTTTCTCCGACCACACCGGCATACCGCCGGGTAAGCGGGCCGTCCAGATCGACATCGATCCGCTCCAGCTCGGGAAACATCCGCTTGCGGTAGGGGTCTACGGCGACTGTGCCCTTGCTCTTCCCCGGATCGCCGGGCAGGTCCGGGCGCGGGAGGACCCCGATACCCGGCAGTGGCTCGCGGAGAAGAAACGGGAGTGGCTCGACCGGCTCGACCAGGAGGCCGACCCGGAGGCCACCCCCATCCGCCCGCCCTACGTCATGAAGGTCCTCTCCGACCTCCTGCCGGAGGATGCAATCATATCCATCGATGTCGGTGACAACCAGTGGTGGTTCGGGCGGAACTTCCGTATGAAACGGCAGCGGTTCGCAATGTCCGGCTACCTCGGGACGATGGGCTTTGGGCTCCCCGGGGCGATTGCGGCAAAACTCGCCTACCCTGATGCAACCGTCGTCTGCATCGTCGGGGATGGAGGTTTCTCGATGGTCATGGGCGATCTCGTCACGACCATCAAATACGATCTCCCTATCATCGTGGTGGTCCTGAGCAACCGTGAACTTGCCATGATCCGCGAGGAGCAGCGGGAGGAGCACTACCCGCCCTTCGGGATCGATCTCACGAACCCCGACTTTGCCGCCTATGCCGAGGCCTGTGGAGGCGCCGGTATTCGCGTGACCCGGCCGCAGGACCTCCCCGGCGCGGTCAGGGAGGCCTTGAAGATGAACACGTCCGTCGTCATCGACGTCGAGACCGATCCGGAACGGTTCCCGCAGAAAAAAAAGTGATATCGGCTTAATCGCCGCAACAGAGGTTGTCGTAAAGGATCGCTGCGGCGACCGCGCCTATGATGGGCCCGACGATGTAGATCGGGAAGAACTCCCAGAGGTTTTGCCCGGCAAGCAGCCAGTCTCCGAGGTACGGCCCGAACGTACGCGCGGGGTTGAGCGATGCGCCGGTCAGGTTCCCGGTCGTCGTGATGATGCCGGCGACCACGAGACCGACCACGAGGCCGGCAAAACCCGGTGTGGCCCGTTCGTCGACGGCGGCGCCCATGATGACGAGCATCAGGAGGAACGTCCCGATGGCCTCGATGGCGATCGCCTGCAGGTAGCCGATGCCGTGGAAGGGTGCCGTTGCACCGAGGCCCCCGATCGTGACGGCGTCCGGGCCGATAGCCCAGGCGAAGAGAAGGCTTGCGGCCGCGGCACCGAGGAGCTGCGCGGCGATATAGGGACCTACGTCGCGGCCCGGGAACCGCCCCGTCGCAAAGAGGGCTATCGTCACCGCCGGGTTGATGTGACAGCCCGATACCCTTCCGAATGTGTAGATGGCTCCGGCAATCGCGATACCGAAGGCGAGCCCTATGGCGAGCCAGTCGCCGAGGCCTCCGAGCGCCCCGATTCCGATGTTGAACGGTGTCGCCTGGCCGGTCCCCACAGCGAGCATCAGCGTGACGACTGCGGCACCCGCTCCGAAGAAGACCAGGATGAACGTCCCGACGGCCTCGGCAACGAACCGCTTTCCAAGAGATACAGTCATGGTTTCACCTGATTTTCCTGTCACTCGAGCAAAAATAGTCCGGGGGAGTGCCTCACTTCCCGTACAGGGCAGCGTAGCACTCGGGGCAGAGTATCCGCGGGAGCGGCGCTTTCACGCGCCTGCTCGGGAGAGGATAGCCGCCTTCCCAGACGTCGACGTCCTTTCGGATGGTGTGCTCCATGCAGAGCCCCATGCCGCAGACGATGCAGATCGCCACCGCCTCGCTCTCCTTCCCCTCAAGGGCGCAGTAGTAGCACTTCATGCCGGTTTCCCTCCCTCTAGACCGCCTCTTTCCACTGACAGTACTGGTGCCGGCGGTCGACCAGGCATGCTGCTGCGCAGTTCTTGCACCCCCGCATCGGAGCGGCCGCTGTCGCTTTTTCGAGGGCGATGATGTTCGTCATCATCGTCGCGGTCACGGGTTCGCTCGTCAGGAGGCACGGGTAGTCGGCAAGCCGCATCAGGGCGGAGAACCGGACGGTTATGGCGCAGGCCGGGTAGGCATACCATTGCGGGTTCATCAGCACCTCGTTTGCGTGGATGGGTGCAAGATCGACCGGGTACCTGCCGACCTTCGGGACCAGTTTTTCTGCAGACCCGTTCTGGAGCCGCTGCGCCTTGTCGAGGATCTTCCACCCGCGGTAGATCGTATCCATGAAGTCGCAGTTGTGGAGCTCCACTGCCGCTCCCCTGGCCGGGTTGACCAGGACGTAGTTGTGGAACCGCTTCGTGAGGAGATCGACGACCATGGGGGCGTTGAACCCGTCGAGTTCGAGTATGTACTCGGTCGCCGCCGCCGAAGCGCCGGTCGCGAGCGTGAGGACGTCCCAGTAGCTCGTGTATGCGTCAAGCGAGCCCCGGAGGGAAGACTCCATCACGTCGGTGGCCGCCTCGATCACTGCCATGACGACGTCGTCCTTGCACATGTTGAAGGTCGACTGCGCGATGTGGTGGGCGACGTCGCCGACGCTGTAGGCGGGAACGGTCAGGATGTTGCCGTAGTGAACCCCGTCGTCGACGGCCGCCCTGACGGATGCCTCCATCCGCCGCCGGTACTCGCTCATGTACTTCCGGGCATCAAACGAGGTCATACCGGCCTCATCCATCAGTTCTGCCTGCGCTTCGACCGGATCGCGGTAGATCTTCTGCATCGTCGCGATCTCTTTTGCCGTCGCCTCTGCCGGGGTTGCCCCGGCCTCGAGCGCTTTGGCAAAGGCGTCGCCGACCCCGTAGGAGGTGTTCATGCCCCAGGACTTTGCGGCGAGTATCGCCCGCTTGTGCTCGACCGGTATGTCGGTCTTTGCCAGGACCTGGTTCACCACGTTGCTCGTGCTCCCCGGCATGAGCGCAAAGTCGACGACGCAGGTGGGACCGTAGAACCCGCCGTAATGCCGGACCGCCTCAAGGCCGATCAGGGCCTCAGCGCCGGCGATCGCCTGGACGAAGGCATCGACGCTCTTTGCAAACGCCTCGTCCTGGTCCTTTAAGATCTCGAGCACCACGGGCGTCTGGTAGTGCTCGACGAAGGGATCGTCCTCGGGGCGGACGGTCTTCGTGAGGCCTTTGATGACCTCGTAGTGCGATATGACCGAGTTCTTGTGGAGATCGATGACTGCGCGGCTCTGGTCGCCGATCGCCGTCATCTGCCGGACCGCTTCAACATAGGGTTTTGCGTCTGTTACGGTGAACTTCCGGCCGCGTTTCGCCTTTACTGTATCCACATCCGCCCTCTGGGCGGCCATGGCCTCGTTGATCATCTTCTCGTAGAGTTCTTTCATCTTCATATAGGCAGGAGACCCCGGCCTTCAGGCCGGGGAGGAATGCCGTCTGCCTGTCCCGGCATACCATTGTGTTCTCCACGCGATTCGGGT
>MPOY01000463.1 GCA_001896715.1 Methanoculleus sp. EBM-46 | reverse complement strand
CTTCCGGTCGTCCACGGGGTTGCCGTACCGGTCGGCAAGTTGTGCAACGATGGTGACGGTGTCGCCCGCGGTCACTTCACCGTCGTAGTGGAGGTAGGAGAACCGACCGGGCAGGTCGTGGTCGATATTCTGTTCGAACTTCGCCTCCACCGCCCCGGCACGGGCGGTTATCACGGCGACGCCGCTCGTCCTGCCGGCGGTGAACCTGGCGGCGGCGGTCCCGGATGCGCCGGTGGTGACGGTCGCAGGCGTTATGCGGCCGAGGTCCGGGTCGACCGAGAGAGTCACGGTGGTGTTCGGGAGCGGCATCCCGCCGCTATCCAGCACCCGTACGGTTATATCAGCCGAATCAGCCCCGTTTACCACCAGCCAATCGGCGTCGCTTGCGAGGGTGATCTGCCCGGGGCCGGCCGCACCCACGACAGGAACGATCAGGCCGAGCAGGATCGTGAGGATCATTACTTTCTGGAAATTCATACCGAGATCAGAGAGCCCTGATCCCGTGTATTATATATAAGGGTTGCCATCTGCCCTCGATCCGGCGAGGATCCTTTAAACCTGTTGGAATCGCCCAGATTGCCAATAGAACGAGTATTTGGATTTAATTTTTGTCAAAATAGAAATACGGCCGCCACCTCCGGCGGCAAAACAGTCATATAATCGTTGCTCTCGCTCTTTTTCGTACATTGTCAAGCGGTGAAAAAGGATGAAACATCCCTTAAAACCATTTAGAACGGAGTATTACAACATGTAATGAGAAATGTCTACCCTATGAGGGAGGGGAAGCTCCACCGCACTTAAATACAGGCTCGTGCGGGCAAGCGGGAGGGCGCCCGGGCGGGCATCCCGGGGCCGGCACCGCACCGGGGCTGCCGCAGGGGGAGGAGAGGCCGGGGGGACCTGCCGCAGGGCGTCGGGCATGACCGTTCTGCCGGACCCCGGCCGGAGTATCGTACTCGCCCGGGGAGTGGCCGGACAGGCAGGCCGGCTTACGCCGGGGATGTGCCGGGCATGTGGTGCCCGGTATGGCCTCCGCATCCCGGGCGAGAGTCCGGCGGCCGGGGATGTGCCGCCAGGACGGAGTGGCCGGAGGCCCATGGGGATGTTGTTCTCGCCGGGTAGCGTGAGGGAGACTCAAGGCAGCGGCACCGGCATAAAAGGGGGGAGGTTACTCGATCCTGATGTGGGAGCACGATGAGTCCGTGGTGTGGGCCCACAGGCTGGTCGTATCCTCAGCAGTTCTCGCATCACGAGCCGATGCGGTCACCGTCACCCAGTACTCCCCGGGTGGGAGACCTCTGACGTCCATCAGGGTCGAGTTCGTTGCCGTATTATCCCCGGTCGAGAATTTCGTGCAGTCGAGGGTCTGCGCGAAGAAGGTGGCCGGCGATCGCATATCTTCGTATCGGGAGCAGGCGAGGGATAGATCGACGCCCTGGGTGCCGTTGTAGGTGGTGGTCCATGACAGCGGGACGAGGTCGACGTACGGCCCGGAGCCGGCTTTAGGCCCGGTAAACCTTACGGCAAGGGAGGAGGATGCTATCCCCATGTTGGTCAGGTCAGGAAAGATCGTGATGAACGTGTCGGGGAGTTCCAGTTTCTCAGTACCGTTGTTGAACGAGATGAGCGCACCGTCGCCAAAGATGTTGATGTTGTTATCTTCATCCGGCGTGTAGGAAGCATTTACCGCAAGGCGGAAGGTCGTCGTCCAGGTCTGGTTGAGGTGGATGGTGCCGATGTCGAAGTGGAGTTGTTTGTGTTGGTTCCAGTCGGAAGTCTGATTAATGGTCTTAATGGGGATGACCGTGCAGTTTCCAGTCTCGTTCTCGATCCAGCTCTCGATGGTGGTTGACTCCCCCTCCTTATAGATGTAGTCGAACACCTTGAACGCATCTATGAGTGTCCCGTTCACCTCGACGTTCTTGAAGATGGTCATATCGGTGTCGACGCCGGCCTCGGTCTTGAGTTCGCCGGCGATATCAGTGTAGATTTTTTTAAGTTCCGTTTCGTTGCCAGCCCAGACATACTTTCCGCCAGTTGCACTTGAGAGGATACCAAGATCTTTCTCGACATTAGAATTCAACTTCGAGGCGAACCCAATGCTGTAAATTCTCACTTTTTCGATATCATCGCCACTATTAGCATATACCGACATGTTCTGGTTGGTGAACTGGCCATTAT
>MPOY01000387.1 GCA_001896715.1 Methanoculleus sp. EBM-46 | reverse complement strand
GGTCTACCGGGCGATGCACGACCTGACCCAGGAGGGACTCGCAAACGAGCTCGGGGTCACCCGGCAGACCATCCTCGCCATCGAGAAGGGGAAGTACGATCCCTCACTCGAACTTGCCTTCAAGATCGCCAGGTTCTTCGGCGTCACGATCGAGGAGATCTTCCTCTACGGCGATACGGCAGAGCGCCCCTGAATCTCCAAACAGTTTCTCCATGCTTCGTACCGACCGGAGGCTGCAGAACCTGTTTCATCCATAGAATCGGCAGTTTTCGCCCGGTTCCCGGAAAAATCGGGAAGAAGGTACACCGGTCCCGGCTCGTGCGGCGTTCGAGAAAGGTGACATATAGTAACTTTTTAATAACAAAATGTATAATATATTTTACGTGGCAGAACTGTCCCGTTGTCTCCCTGTGCGGGGCCTCTGCCCGGAGCAGAACGGAGGTACTTGACCAGGAAGAAGCCGCGCCGCATCGGGAGAAACGCCATGCCTTACAACCTGCACAACCCCGATGGACCGGCCGGAAAAGCAAGATCCAGATCACGAAGACGGCGACACCGAACATCGCCCGCACCCTTTCCGGGGGTTCAGGAAAGCTCGTCAGGAGACCCTACCCGGAGGGGGGCAGCGAACCCGTAGAGTACGAAGGACTGTCAGATCAGATACCGGCAGAAGATGTAGATACGGAATGGAAGAGGAAAATCCTTCCCTTCTCCGCCCCCCCGGCGGCAAGTCGAGGGTTGAACCGGGCAGCAGTCGGCCAATATACCCGCGAGAGGACCAGAGAGTCGACCATGCGGTACACTCTATCGGAAAAGGCTCTCCATAATACGTGAAACGCCCCGCTGCCCGACCACACCTCCCCTCTTCCACCCTTTCTCTCCTAAACGGGATACGACGCCGGCGCGTTGTGTGCACGCAAACCCGACAAAACAAGCCTCTGCCTGCGGAATCCATCGTACCGGCGAGAAAAAAACCGAACCGGACCTGCACCGCTGAAATGTCAGAGATACGATCCATTTGGTCGCATTTGCCTCCGTTTAGTAACATATAAATAACAATATGTAAAACTTAATTTACATTGTCGGGCAGCCCGGATACGGGGTAGAGCACGACATCAGAGCAGAAGATCTAGCGTGAGTTGAAACATGAAAAGCTGCCAGAACGATACCAGAACAGCGTCGATGTCCGGCACCCGTGCAGACATCGCGATATGTTGGAGGCGAAGCCGATGATGAAACGAAATATCTGCATCCTCCTCCTCCTCCTCTCGGCAATCGTGGGTGGTGCCACGGCGGCCGATGCATCGGCGGAGGAACAGATTGCAGTCACCAGTGTCAGCGTCAACCCCGACACGCTCATGCGCGGGGATACCGGCACGGTGACGGTCGAGATCAAGAACACCGGGGAGACAGGCGTTGCCATCAGCAGGGCGGAACTCTATCCCAACGGGATCTCGGTTCTCAACGACAAGACGTACAATTCAGTGGGCACCATCGGCCCGGGGAACACGATGTCGTTCACCTTCACCGTGCGGGCCGATGCCGCGGACGGCATCTACTACCCGACCTTCTATCTGGACATCCGGAACGGGGGAAGCGTCCGCTACTCCGTTCCGGTGACGGTCGAGAGCACGGAGATCCAGGTCAACGTCGTCGACGCTCCGGAAACCTTTCCGGTGGACGGCAAAGATACCATCACGCTCTCCGTCGGGAATCCCCGTGAGGGCAGCGTGAACGGCATAACCATCACCCCGAGCGGCGAAGGCGTCAGGAACACCCGGACGGCCGTTTTCCTCGGCGCTCTCGCGTCTGATGAGGAAAAAAACGCCTCGTTCGAGATCACGGCGTCGCGGTCGACCGAGCTCACCTTCGACGTCTCTTACCGGAACGGGATCAACGAGCACCACACCATCCTGACCGTCCCCATCGAGATCGGTGAGCGGGCGGTTGCGCCCGACATGGTGGTCAACAATATCGAGATCGCCCGGGGCGGCAGCGCGATCACGCTGACCGGGGACGTGACCAACGCCGGCCTCAAAGATGCATACTCGGTCAAGGTCACCGTCGACGATCCCGCAACCCCGACTGACCCCTACCCGGTCTACGTCGTCGGCGGGCTCGAGCCGGACGACTTCTCGAGTTTCGAAGTCACCTGCAACGCAGAAGGTGCATCCTCCATCCCGCTCGTCGTCGAATACCGTGACCAGGACGGCAGAACCTTCACGGAGACCGTGACCGTCTCGCTCAACTCCGCAAGCCAGGCGTCG
>MPOY01000642.1 GCA_001896715.1 Methanoculleus sp. EBM-46 | reverse complement strand
CTCGCACAGGTCCTGAGCATCCTTGTGGCCCTCTTGCTGAACACAAAGGTCAAGTTTCTGGGGATATTCAGGACCATGTACTTTTTGCCGAGCATAGTTCCGGCCGTTGCGACGGCTCTCCTCTGGAAGTGGTTCCTCAATCCGCAGTTCGGACCGGTGAACCTGCTTCTGGAAAGAATAGGTCTTCCCACGCCTGGCTGGTTGACCGACCCGGTCTGGTCGAAGCCGGCACTCATCTTAACCAGCATTTGGGGAGTCGGCGGAGCTATGGTTATATATCTGGCCGGCTTGCAGAACATACCCATCGAGCTCTACGAAGCGGCTGAACTGGACGGAGCCGGAAGAATCGCCAAGCTTTTCACGATAACTCTTCCCATGCTCAGCCCGGTTATACTCTTCAACGTGGTGATGGGTATAATAAACTCCTTCCAGTCCTTCACGAGCGTTTTTATAATGACCGGTGGAGGACCGGAAAACTCTACGCTGGTCTACGCGCTGTCGATCTACAGAAATGGCTTCCAGTTCTACAAAATGGGTTACGCCAGCGCCATGGCATGGGTGTTGCTCATAATGACTTCCATTGCGATTGTCTTCGTTTTCAAGTTTTTCGGAAAATACGGTTACTTCGGGGGAGTAGATAAGCAATGAATAAAGGATCGCTCGGTAAAGCATGGATATACCTCTTGCTTATAGCCGGAGCCGTGTTTTTCATGATACCGTTCTTCTGGATGTTCTCGACGTCTCTCAAGTCCTACGACGATGTTTTCGCCTTCCCACCTGTATGGTGGCCTTCAGAGGTGTTGTGGTCCAATTACGCCGACCTGCTTGTGGAGCTCCCCTTCTTGAGATACACTCTCAACACTATAATAGTGACGGGGATGACTTTGCTTGGTTTCATGCTTTCGTCTTCAGTGGTGGCCTTCGGATTCTCCTATTTCAGGATACCGGGCAAGAAGATTCTCTTCAGGATATTGCTGGTAACTCTGATGATACCGCCGCAAGTCACCATGATACCACAGTTCGTTCTCTTCAACAAACTCGGCTGGGTCGGCACGTTCCTGCCGCTAATAGTACCGACTTTCTTCGGTGGTGCCTTCTCGATATTTCTTCTGAAACAGTTTTTCGACACCGTACCGAGGGAATTTTCCGACGCGGCGAAACTCGACGGCGCCAACGAGTGGAAGATCTTCCTTAAGGTTTATCTTCCACTGTCCAAACCGGCTCTGGCGACTTCGGCGCTTTTCATATTCATATGGACCTGGACTGACTTTCTGAATCCGTTGATATATCTTAACGACGATCGAATGTACACGCTCTCGATCGGTCT
>MPOY01000563.1 GCA_001896715.1 Methanoculleus sp. EBM-46 | reverse complement strand
TCTCTCGTGGACGGCTACCGTGCCGATGCTGCCGCCCTTGATATATCCCCCGACATGGCGCCTGCATACGAGCACTTCGTCGCCGCGCTCGACGAGTTCGCCGCGGCCGCCGCTCTCGACCGGAGCGAGGATATGCCGGGCCGCCTCGCCCTCGGGACCGAGCACCTCTCCAGTGCCCTCAGGGCCTGCAACCCCCCCGCGAGCGCCGACGCTCCCCCGCTGCTCATGAGCGCCGGCGAGGAGGAGCCCGCACCCCGTTTCCCCGACGCTCTCGGGATGGGCGAGCGGTTCTGCTATGACGATTCCCGCAAAGAAAATACCATATCGCTGATCGCCAGTTCGCTGACCTGGTCGTACGCGTTCCAGACCACCGGCACGAGCCCGGTACGCTACGAGGCGGCCCCGGGGAGTTACTTCCTCCTGGTCGCGGTGAAGGCGACGCACCTCGGTCATAAAGGGGAAGGCGTGAACACCCGCATCCAGACGCCTGCGGAGAGCGCCTTTACCCTCCTCTACGGCGATGCGACCTACCGGCCGCTCGCGCCGCCCGGCTCGACCAACCGGGGGGGGTCCTACTCGCGGGTCACGCTCGGCCGGGGCGAGTCGCTCTCGGGCTACCTCTTCTTCGAGGTGCCGGAGGAACTTGACCTGTCCCGTGCGTACCTCCGGGCGAACCTCGGCAGGGAGAGCCCGGTCTGGCTTCTCGACGGGTGAAGCCGTTTCACTGTCCACACCCTCGAGCTCGCGCGAAGGCCTGTCCGGGCACTTGCGGCCATATTGGAAAGGCGACGGCCCCTACAGGTCTTTTTTCCGCACGAACCGGAGCGACGCCGAGTTCATGCAGTAGCGCTCGTAGGTCGGCGGCGGCCCGTCGTCAAAGACGTGGCCCAGGTGGGCGTCGCACCGCCTGCAGAGCACCTCGGTCCGGGTCATGAAGAACCGGGTGTCGATGGCCGTCCGTATGTTCAGGTCCGATACCGGCCTGAAAAAACTCGGCCAGCCCGTCCCCGACCCGAACTTCGCTGCCGACGGGAAGAGGTGGTTAGCGCAGCAGACGCAGACATACAGGCCGTCTTCCTTGCAGTCCACGTATCTTCCCGTGAAGGCCGGCTCCGTGCCCCCCTGCCGGGCAACGTGGAACTCTTCGGGCGTGAGTTGCCGCTGCCACTCTTCGTCTGATTTGACGACTTTTTCGACCTCCTCGACCTTCCCGGTCACGGCGTTGCAGACCTTCACGGTCCCGGCGGACTTCTCGCTCATCAGAACTCCTCCCGGCTCCTTACCCCCCGGAGGTATAAATCGTTTCCCCGCCGGGGCGGGAGCGGCTCGCGGCGCCTCCCGGTTCCGCATCAGTTATATAGCCTCCGGTCGATGAACCATCATGCAGGAGGGTGAACTCCCCTGAAGAAGAGATCTCTGTATCTCCTGCTCGTCACCTGCCTCATCGGTTCTGCCGTCATGGCAGGCTGCACGGGGACGCCGGGGGTTCCCGGGACCGGCGCCCCGGGGCCCGAGGAGACGGTGGCGGTTCCCGCCACCCATTCGCCCCCCGGACCGCAGCCGTCGTTCTCCACCACCGTCACCGCGCCGGAGAAGCGTTTCCGCGCCGATATGTCCTGCTACTGGATCGTGACGGGAACGGTGACGAACACCGGCGATGCGCCGGGAAGAAACGTCGTCATCCGGTTCATGCTCATCGACGACGGGAGCGCCATGATCCGGTCGACCGAGACCATCCTCATCCCCCGGTTCCCGGCGGGCGAGACGAAGATCTTCACGGCAAACCCGCTCCCGGGCGACTGTGACCGGCAGTATCGCGCCGATATCGTCGTCATGCACGATATACCGTAAATAGAGGTGAAATGATGAAGATACTTGGGATTAACGGAAGTCCCCGCGGCTCAAAGAGCCAGACGCTCCGGCTCGTGCAGGCGGTCCTCGACGGCGCACGGAGCGCCGGGGCCGATGTCGAGGTCGTGGATGTCTGCAAACTGCATATCGAGTACTGCAACGGGTGCACGGTCTGCTACGAGCGGGGCGAATGCGTCAAAGATGACGATTTTGCCGCCCTGTACGAGAAGATGTGTGAGAGCGACGGCATCGTCCTCGGCTCGCCGAACTACATCGACTCCGTCACCGCCCAGATCAAGACCATGCTCGACCGGATGGCCGACGCCATCCATTGCCAGATGTTCATCGGGAAGTACGGGTGCGCTGTCTCCACGGCAGGCGGCTCGGGGGCCGACGATGTCGTGGGCTACTTAAACGGCATCCTTCAAACCCTGGGCGCAAACACCGTCGGCGGCGTCGGCGTGGTCTTTGCAGGAGACCCCGAGGCGATCGTGCCGGCGGAGGGGAGGGCTTACGAGCTCGGCAAGAGGCTTGTGCGGGCTATCGAGAAGAAAGAGACCTATCCCGAGCAGGAAGAACGCCACGCCGCGATGCTCGAGCGGATGCGTACCCTGATCCTGGCAAACAAAGACCGCTGGCACCACGAGTACGATCACTGGAAGGCAGCCGGGCGGCTGCCCTAAGTACCGCGGCGGATCTCGTCGATGATCTGCCGGACCTCCGGCCGCCTCTCCTCGGCCGCGAGGGCGGGAAGGGCCGCGTCCCCCATATCGACCAGGGCCTGTCCGGCCTTTGCCCTGACCGCGAGGGCGTCGTCCCTGAGCGCCCGGATGAGGGGGACGATGGCCGCATCTCCTCCTATCCGTGCGATGGTCCCGACGGCGTTTATCCGCACCTCGACGGATGGGTTTGCGAGCGCTCCTGCCACCGCCGGCAGCGCATCGGCGCCGATCCGTTCCACATCGGCCCACTGGTCCCGGGCCATGAGGTGGAGCGCTTTCTCTTCGCCGGTCCCCGGCACCCAACCGCCCGCGGAGAGCGCTTCGGCAGCCCCCGCCCTGAGTACCTCGTCCCCCGAGCGGAGCGCACCGATCAGGCAGCCCCGCACCGTCTCATCGGGATCCTTCAGTATATCGAGCGCGATGTGCCGGACCCGGTCGTCCGGATCGGCAAGCGCCAGGATCAACGGTTCGAGGGCGCGGGTATCCCCCATGTAGCCGAGCGACCGGGCGGCGGCGATCTTGACCGCCTCATCCCTGTCCCGCAACGCCAGGACCAGCGGCTCTATCGCCTGCCGGCTCCCCATGTAGCCGAGCGCCTCTGCCACGGTCGCCCTGACCTCGCTGTCGGGTTCCCGGTGCAGGGAGCCGATCAGGGCCTCGATGGCCCGCTTGTTCCCTATCTTACCGAGGTTTCTCGCGGCGACGAGCCGGACGAACCGTTCGGTGTCGTTCAGGGCATCCATGAGCGGTGCGACCGCGGTCTCGCGCATCTCCCCGAGGAGACTGGCGGCAGCGGTCTGGACATCGGGGTTCTCGTTCCTGAGCGCACGGATGAGGCCGTCCACGGCAGGGCGGCCCATCATGATGAGGCGCGTGGCGGCGCCAAGTTGCGCGTTCCAGGCCTTGTCCTTGAGCGCCACGATGAGCATATCGATCTCCTGCTGGCCGGACGCTTCAAACGCTGCTGTATCCTCGAACCGGGCCGATCTCTTCTTTTGGGTGCTCTCTCCCATCCGGATCTGGCTGCCGAGCGCCATCCGCCAGACGTTGATCACCTGCCGTTTCCGGAGGGCCGCCGCTGCTTTCTCCCTCACGTCTCCATCCTCATCCTCGCTCGCGTAGAGGAGGGCTTCGTCCGCCCGCTCGCCCGGCACCTCCCAGAGCGCATCGATCGCCGCAAGGCGCATCTCTTTCTTTCCCTTCCTCAACACCAGGAAGAGCGGCTCCACCGCCAGGGGGCCAAACCCTGCAAGTGCCCGGGCAACGCTCCACCGGACTTCCGGCGCCGCGTCTCCCAGGTGCTCGATGAGGGCCGGGACCGACTCGCCGGCGCCGATGAGCCCTATCGCCTTTGCCGCCGTCACCCGGACGGGCGGGGCCGGATCGTCGAGGGCATCCTCAAGCGGCCCGAGCGCATCGCGCCCGAAGACCGCGACGGCGTCGGCGGCGGCAACCCGAACGCCGTGGTACCTGTCCCCGAAGAGGCGTATGAGCGGCCGTATAGCGCGGCGGTCGCCGATGGACCCGAGGGCGCGGGCGACGGCGATCCGCACGTCTTCGCGTATATCGGCACAGACCAGGATCAGCGCATCGACGGCGGCATCGTCTTTGAGTTCGCCGAGCGCCTCTACGGCGGCGATCCGGACGCTGTAGTGCGGATCTTTGAGCGCCGCGATGAGGTACACGATCGCCTCCTTCCCCATCGCCTGCAGCGCGGCAATCGCCGTTGCCCTGATGCTCTCGTCGCTGCTCTTGAGGGCTTCGAGGTATTGCTCCAGGGGCGTCTTTTCCGGGACCGGCTCATCGATATCGGGCTTCGGCGCCTTTTGGGGGATATCCGGTATATCGAGTTCCCGCGGTCCGGGCTCTTTACGGGCAGGTTCCTCGTTCGTCTCACCGGCGCTGTCGCTTCCGGCAATCGCCTCCTCAAACTCGAGCGGGATGAGTTGCTCAAGCGGTATCGCTCCTGCCGGGACCGATACCTCCTGCTTGAACTGGGCCTTGACCCGCGCCCACGCCTCTTCCGCCTGCTGGCTCTCCATGATGAGGTCTTCGAGGACTACGGGTTTCTTCGGCTCTTCGCTGGCCTGCACCGGGGTGCTCTCCGGGACCGCCGTGGCGGGGGCCTCCTCCTCTTTCGGCTGCGGTTTTTTAGCCGGCACGCCGGGGAGGGGTCTCTCGCGCCCGAACTGCTTGACGAACCGTCTCTGGATGGCAAGCCCCTCTTTGAGTTCCTGCTCATACCGCGATGAGTCCGCCGGCGCAGGCCCTGTCCGTGACGCCTCCTCCTGGCGCCGCCGTATGTACTCGAGGGCCATCCGCGCCCGCTGTTGCCGTGCAGGGTTCTTTGATACGATCTCCGTCTTCAGGGCGGTGAGAGCGGGCTGTCCCAGTTGCCGCAGCGTTTCGCTTGCGCCGGTGCGGACTCCCGAGTAGTCCACCTCCAGCGCCCGGATGAGCGCCGGTATGGCCGGCCTCCCCATCCGGACGAGCTCGTTCCACTGCTCGCCTGCAATGAGGTGCTCCGCTCTTGCCAGATCGTTTGGCGGCACCCATCCCAGCCGGTTGAGCGCCCATGCCGCCTCCATCCGCACCCGGTGGTGGGGGTCGTTGAGCGCATTGGCAAGCGCGGGTTTCGCCCGGTCGTCACCCATCTCCCCGAGGGCCTCGGCGGCGTGTATGCGGAGATCGATATCCGGGTCTTTCATCGCCCCGATGAGCGCCGGTATGG
>MPOY01000475.1 GCA_001896715.1 Methanoculleus sp. EBM-46 | reverse complement strand
TCGCCCTGATCGGCCTTGCCTACAGCATTCTGGTCGGTCTTCTCGCGAACATTCCGGTGCTGGGCTGGATCATCGGCCTCTTCGTCGGGGTGGCCTACGGTATCTTCCATGCCCGTTACCTGGCTGCAATCTACGAGAGTGTCCCGGCGCCGGGATAAGGTCTAACCCCTTTTTTCCTGACCACTATCCCGGATGGAAACCCGGGGCATGAGCGGGCATCATCGCCGACGCCGGGAGCGAAACCATATGTCCCATGGCGCTCCGGGTTAAGCTGGAGCAACTCCTGTACCGGATCGCCTGTTTATAGGGAAATGAACACTTTATTTTTGAAAAAAAGTGAGATCCTCTTCCTGATCTTACCCATACATTTATATCCGGTTTTCTCACATCTACAGATAGAGGTGATACACCTATGGACTACGGTACTGTAATCTCCAGGTCATTTGAGTATACCAAGGATGCCCTGGTAGGAAAATGGATACAGTGGATCATCCTGGTCGTTCTGTCACTCGTGCAGATATTCACGGCCTCCCTGGTTCCGCTGCTCTCCGGGTATGCCGTGCGGGTGCTCGGCGGGAAGACGCCTGCCCCCGAGATCGACGACTGGGGTCGGCTCTTTGTCGACGGCTGGAAGATGAACATCATCATGTTTATCTACATGATCCCGGCGATCCTCGTCTTCCTGGTGCTCGGGGGTATCGGCGCTATCGGTATCCTTGCAAGCGAGGCAGCCGGCGGCGACCCGGCGGCGGCAGGAGCTGCAGTGCTGAGCATCCTTGGAGGCTTTTTCCTTGCCGGAATCGTCGCGATCATCATGTCGATCATCGCCCTGTTTGCCGTGCTCCGCTTCGCTCATACGGATAGTTTCGGTGAAGCGTTCAACTTCAGCGCGATCTTTGCGCACATCGGCAAACTCGGGTGGGGAACCTGGATCATCGCGATCATCGTCTTCATCGTTGTCGCGTTCGTCTACGGTTTCATCGTGGGTATTCTCAGCTTGATACCCTTCCTGGGCGGACTCATCATCCTCTTCCTCAACACGGCGTTTGTTATTTTCTACTCCCGGTACCTTGCCCAGGTCTACGAAGATACGCCCGCTCCCGCGTAAAGCCGGGAGACCTTCTCTTCTCTTTTTGCCGTCCCGGTGTGAACACGGTTCTCTTCTCGCACGCAAAACAGCGCGTTTATCTCTCTGAACACGGGATTCTTTACCATAATATGCGGTGATACCCATGGATTACATTCGACTCCTCAGCAACTCCTTCGATTACACAAAGGAGGCCCTCTGGGGCAGGTGGGTCCGCTGGCTCCTCCTGCTCGTCAGCGTGGTCATATTCCCGCTCATCTACGGCTACAGCCTGCGGGTCATGAGCGGCAAGCCCGCCCCCGAACTCGAAGGCTGGATCGGGCTCTTCGTCGACGGCATCAAACTGATCGTCATCACGATCGTCTACGCAATCCCGGTCTGGGTCCTCGCGATCGTAGGCCTTGCGGCATACTTCATACCGGTCTCGACGACAACGACCCCGGGTGTCTGCCTGGCAACACAACAGTGTATCCGTTGCGCATACTTCATCCCGGTCTCGACGACAGCGATCCCGGGGTCCGGCCCCGAGACGGGCATCTTCATACTCCTCGCCCTCCTCATCGTCTTCATCATCTTTGCCGTCGTCATCGGCATCCTCTCGACCTTTGCGATGGTCCGGTTTGCCCGGACGGGGAGGATGGGCGAAGCCTTCAGGGTCCGTGCCCTCGTTGCCCACATCGGGGAGATCGGGTGGCTGAACGTCTTCATTGCCCTGGTCGTGCTGACCGTCGTGCTCGCGATCGTGGAGCTCGTCCTCGTGCTCGTGCCGCTCATCGGTGTGCCGCTCCTGCTCATCCTTATACCGGCGTTTATCATCTTTGCCTACCGCTACATCGCCCTCATCTACGAGAGCGCCCCGGCGCCGGCATGAACCCTCTTTTTTTCCGCCCTGACTGCCCAATATTTAAATAGCCTCACCGCCAACCATTCTTCCGGTGAAACCCACTATGAGTGATTGTTTTATTAGCTGAATCGATCCGCTTTTTTGACACTACCTTACGGGACGGCGAACAGACACCGGGTGTCTCGCTCACGCCGGCCGGGAAACTTGAGATCGCAACGCACCTCGCAGATATCGGCGTCCACGTCATAGAAGCCGGCTCTGCCGCTGCATCCGCAGGAGAGCGCGAGTCCATCCGCGTAATCGCCGAAGCCGGGCTTGCCGCCGAGTGCTGCACCTACGTCCGGGCTCTTGCCGGGGATATCGACCTCGCCGCAGACGCCGGCGCCGACTCCGTCCACCTCGTCGTCCCGGTAAGCGATCTCCACATCAGCGCGAAGCTCAGAAAGACCCGCGAGCAGGTCTGTGACATGGCCTGGAGCGCCGTCGAGTACGCGAAAGAACGCGGCCTGATCGTGGAATTATCCGGCGAAGACGCATCCCGCGCCGACCAGGCATTCCTCGCGGAGGTATTCCGCGAAGGAGTCGAGCGGGGGGCCGACCGGCTCTGCTTCTGCGACACCGTCGGGCTCCTCACGCCTGAGCGGGCGGCCGCGATCATACCGCCGCTCCTCTCTGCCCCGCTCTCCATCCACTGCCACGACGACCTCGGGTTTGGGCTCGCAAACACCGTCGCCGCCCTCCGCGCCGGGGCAACCTGTGCCCACGTCACCGTCAACGGCCTCGGGGAGCGGGCGGGGAACACGGCCCTCGAAGAGCTGGTGATGTCGCTTGAGACCCTCTACGGGGTCGATACCGGCATCCGGACAGAAGAACTCTATCCGCTCTCGACCCACGTCGCCCGGCTGACCGGGGTGCCGCTTGCGACCAACAAACCCATCGTCGGCGAGATGGCCTTCACCCACGAGAGCGGCATCCACGCCCACGGGGTGATGCGGAATGCAAGCACCTACGAACCCCTCCGGCCCGAGCGGGTGGGAAGGAGGCGCCGGATCGTCATCGGGAAACACTCCGGGTCGACGGCGGTCGAGGCCGCCCTCAACGACATGGGGTATGCCCCCGACAGTGCGCAGCTCGCGGAGATCGTCGCCCGGATCAAGCAGATCGGGGATGCCGGGATGCGGGTGACCGACGCCGACATCATGGCGATCGCCGACACCGTCATGGAGATCGAGTTTACGCCCTGCCTCAAACTGCGCCAGTTCACCATCGTCTCGGGGAGCAACGCGGTCCCGACCGCCTCGGTGACGATGCTCGTCAACGGCGGCGAGGTCACCGGTGCCGCAGTCGGGACCGGGCCGGTGGATGCGGCAATCCGCGCGCTCCAGAAATCGGTTGCGAACGTCGGCAGCGTCCGGCTCGATGAATATCGCGTCGATGCGATAACGGGAGGCACAGATGCCGTCGTTGACGTATCGGTGAAACTCAGCCGGAACGGGAAGACCGTGACATCACGGGGTGCCCGGACCGACATCATCATGGCAAGCGTCGAAGCAGTTATCGCCGGGATGAACAGACTACTCAGTGAAGAGCATGAAGACCGGAGCCAGGACTCTGATTGAAGCGCTGCAGCGTGAAGGGGTGGATACCATATTCGGCTACCCCGGCGGCGTGGTGTTGCCGATCTACGATGAACTCTACGACTCGTCGATCCGGCATATTCTGGTAAGGCATGAGCAGGCAGCGGCGCACGCGGCCGATGGCTACGCGCGCGCAAGCGGCCGCGTAGGGGTATGCCTTGCCACATCCGGCCCCGGCGCGTGCAACCTGGTCACGGGGATCGCGACGGCGTACATGGACTCCATACCGATCGTGGCGCTCACCGGCCAGGTGCCGACCGGCCTCCTCGGGAACGATGCGTTCCAGGAGTCGGACATCACCGGCATCACGATGCCGATCACCAAGCACAACTACCTGGTGAAAGATGCCGGCGACCTCGACCGCACCATCCAGGAAGCGTTCTACATCGCGCGGACCGGCCGACCCGGCCCGGTGCTGATCGACCTCCCCAAAGACGTCACCACGGGCGAGGTGAAGGGCGGCGGGGCCGCACCCGGTGAGGTCTGCCTCCGGGGCTACCAGCCCACCTACCAGGGGCACGTCCGCCAGATCGATAAAGCGCTCGATCTGGTCGTCCAGGCAGAGCGCCCGCTCATCTACGCCGGCGGCGGCGTGGTCCTCTCGGGAGCGTCGGCCGAACTCCTGGAATTCGCGGAAACCGCTGCGATCCCGGTGACGACGACCCTGATGGGTCTTGGCGCCGTCCCGGGCGACCATCCCCTCTCTCTTGGGATGCTCGGTATGCACGGCACCCAGTCCGCAAACTACGCGGTGACGGAGTGCGACCTCCTCCTCGCCGTCGGCGTCCGGTTCGATGACCGGGTGACGGGCAGGATCGGGACGTTCGCGCCGAACGCTGCAGTCATCCACATCGATATCGACCCTGCGGAGATCGGGAAGAACAAACCGGTCGACGTCCCGATCGTGGGCGACGTGAAGGCGGTGCTTCAAGCGTTCCTCCGGCGGATGCAGAAGCGCGGCGACACAACGAACTGGGTTGCCCGGACGAACGCCTGGAAGGCACAGTACCCGCTCACCTACCGCGAAGACGACCACCTCCGCCCGCAGTACGTCATCCGCGAGCTCTCCGATATACTGAAGGGCGAGGCTATCATCACGAGCGAGGTCGGCCAGAACCAGATGTGGACCGCCCTCTACTACTGCTTCAAGAAACCCCGGACCTGGATCACCTCCGGCGGCCTTGGTACGATGGGCTACGGGTTCCCGGCGGCCATCGGCGCCCACTTCGCCCGGCCGGACGTCCCGGTCGTCGATGTCGCCGGCGACGGGAGTTTCCAGATGAACATCCAGGAGCTCGGAACGGTGGCGCACTACCGGATCCCCGTCAAGGTCATGATCCTGAACAACATGTACCTCGGCATGGTCCGCCAGTGGCAGGAACTCTTCTACGACCGCCGCTACTCCTACACCGAGCTCCCGCCGGTCGACTTCGTCAAGATCGCACACGCCTACGGGGTCGAGGGCATGCGGGTCGATGAGAAGGCCGGCGTCCGTGAGGCGATCGAGACCGCGCTTGCCACCGACGGGCCGTTCGTCCTCGACTTCCGGGTCGAGCGGGAGGAGAACGTCTTCCCCATGGTCCCCGCGGGTGCTGCGATCAACGAGATGATCGGGGTGCGCCAATGAAGCTGCACACCCTGAGCGTTCTCGTGGAGAACCGGGCGGGAGTCTTAAGCCGGGTTGCCGGCATGTTCTCGCGCCGGGGGTTCAACATCGAGAGCCTCGCCGTCGGGACCTGCGAAGAACCGAACATGAGCCGGATCACGATCGTCGTGAACGGCGATGACGGCGTCGTCGAGCAGGTGATGAAACAGACGAACAAGCTCATCGACGTCATCAAGGTCTCGGACCTGACGGAGCGCGAGAGCGTGGAGCGGGAGCTCGCCCTCATCAAGGTGGCGACGGAGACCGGCCCGGCCCGCGCCGAGGTCATGCAGATCGCCGATATCTTCCGTGCCCAGGTCGTCGACGTCGGTGCAAAGACGCTGGTGCTCCAGGTGACCGGGGATACGGGAAAGATCGACGCGCTCGAGAGCCTCCTGCGCCAGTACGGCATCAAGGAACTCGTCCGCACAGGTAAGATTGCCATCCTCCGCGGCGTAAAGACCGTGAAGAGCTCTAAATAATCCTCTTTTTAGCGAGATATACTCTCTGCGCCATCGGGGCGATTCCTCCGCCCCATTGGCGATCGCGTTATCACATACAACGTCATACCTTAACGTAGCATGATCTTTGGACTACCTCTCCACACGGGAGTCATCGTGGGCGGCGCTGCCGTTCTCGT
>MPOY01000334.1 GCA_001896715.1 Methanoculleus sp. EBM-46 | reverse complement strand
TGCGGTTCACCGCCGGGCCCGTCTGTTAAGCCAGTCCACGATCACGCCGAAAGCCTCCGGGTCGAGTCTCCGGCCTTCGCTGTTGTAGCGT
Source organism: Methanoculleus sp. EBM-46 (assembly GCA_001896715.1). Lineage (GTDB taxonomy): Archaea > Halobacteriota > Methanomicrobia > Methanomicrobiales > Methanoculleaceae > Methanoculleus. The sequence continues at coordinate 1,028 of MPOY01000334.1, read as the reverse complement.
GCTCCGACATCGGCGGCGACGAGCGCATCCCGCGGTTTCTCCTCGTGCTTCAGCACATGGTCCGCGTCGGACGGATATGCAAACGTGACGTTGCCGCCCGGGGCAGCCGCATTCTCCAGCGCGCCGCCATCTGCCTGCCAATCCACCTGGATATCCTTCTTCCCGATAACGACAAGGACGGGTTCTGTCACCTTAGCGATGAGGGCAGCCGGATCGCTCGACCAGAGCTCCCGCGAGAATGGCAGGTTGACGGGACTCGTCAGACTGAGGAGCAGAACCCTCATCCCTTCCGGGAGAGATGGATCGGGTGTCACCGGTTCACCAGCCATGAAAGCGGCGATGGCGGCATCATACTTGCTCATCAGGAGACCGCCGTTTTCCAGGTTCGCTGCCTGGGCAAGGAGCTGGCTGCGAGCCACCTGCCCGACGGAACGGCCGGGGGCGCCGGTGAGCACGAGGCCTGCGAATCGCCGGTTCGTCGCCTGCAGTTGGTAGTGCAGGGCGTGGATGGCTCCTTCGCTGTTGGTCAGCACGAACAGCCGGGTGGGGTCCACATCGCCATCAGAGCACAGAGTGTCGACGGCACCTATCAGCTCGTCGAGATGACTCTGCATGCTGATCCTGCCCGCGAGCCGGCGGGCGTCCTCCTGCGCATGCGGTCCGGAAGCCCGTTTGTCGTAGCGCAACGTCATGAATCCTTCACGGGTAAGGGCCTCGGCCATCAGGCGGCCGCTGCAATTGGTGCCGGGTAGCAGGGGAGAGCACCAGTCACGGTCGGTCGGCCCGCTCCCGGCGACGAAGATGATTCCCGGGTGAGGTGCCATGCCCGCAGGCCGAGTCAGGGTGCCCCGGACAGAGATCCCATCCACGTCCCACGCGACCTCCTCGGATGTGAGCGTCATGATGTTCCCCTGGTGCGAATGGTATTGGTGAACTACCCCGCCCTGAAGGGCGGGGCTTCCTGCTTCATCCTTCCTCTATTGAGGCAAGTCCACAGGCTCGACGGTGCGTTCCGCACCTGCTACCCC
>MPOY01000003.1 GCA_001896715.1 Methanoculleus sp. EBM-46 | reverse complement strand
CAGGGTGACGGTGTAGGTACTGGGGTTCTCGTAGGTGTAGGTGGGGCTCTGCTCGTTCGATGTGTTGCCGTCCCCGAAGTCCCAGGACCAGGCAGTCACGTTGCCGGTGCTCTCGTCGGTACACTGGACCGTAAGCGGTGCGTTACCCTCGGTCGGGGTCACGTTGAAGCCCGCCACCAGTGGTTCTAGAACGGTGATCAGGGTTGAGCCACTTATGTTGTATCCGTAAGCATTGCTCGCGTTTAGGGTGACGGTGTAGGTCCCCGGTGTCGTGTAGGTGTAGCTTGGACTTGGATCGGTCGAATCAACCGTACCGTCGTTGTTGAAGTCCCAATTCCAGGCAGTCACATTGCCGGTGCTCTGATCGGTGAACTGGACGGCGAGCGGCGCGTTACCCTCGGTGACGTTTGCGGTGAAGGCCGCTGTCGGGGGCTCCAGCACGGTGATGTAGTCAGTCCTGGTCTTGGTATCCTCACCGTAAGCGTTGCTTGCCGTCAGGCTGACGGTATAGGTGCCCGATGTCGTGTAGGTGTGCTCCGGGTGCTGTTCAGTTGAGGTGTTCCCATCCCCGAAGTCCCAGGACCAGTTGGTTGGCTCGCCTGTGGAGGTATCGTTGAACTGCACCGGAAGGGGTGCGTTGCCGTTCAGCGGTGTTGCGGTGAAGTTCGCGGCGAGGGACACCGGCTCAGTCGTCGGTTCAGTCGTCGGTTCAGTCGTCGGTTCAGTCGTCGGTTCAGTCGTCGGTTCAGTCGTCGGTTCAGTCGTCGGCTCAGTCGTCGGCTCAGTCGTAGGCTCAGTCGTAGGCTCAGTCGTAGGCTCAGTCGTAGGCTCAGTCGTAGGCTCAGTCGTAGGCTCAGTCGTAGGCACCGCTGTACCGATCTCGTGGAGGAGCCAATCGCTGCCGCTACGGCTCACGCCTTCTCCAACGATCTGGACGTGGGGATCCCAGGATTCATCCCTATTCGGGTCATCAAGGACGAGGGTCTGCCCGGTCTCCCACGTCGTCCAGCTGCCAGGTTCGGATCGGGCCCCTGAAGCATCGATGAGGCTAAAACTCTCCTTCCGGGAAACGCCGTCGACCAAGATCTCGAAGTGCTCCCATTCGAGTGGGTCGCCGCCGTCGTGGTGGATATAGAGCGTCCCATTTTCTTCCACACTGCGGGCAATCATCGCGGGCGGCGCGTCACCGGGCGGGGTGGAGAGGAGCGTTACCCCTACGATCGCTGCCGCCGTCACGAAGACGGCGATGAGCGCCACGACGGCGATGAGGTCGGAGATGGCGGTGTCAGAGTTCATAGTGGTCATGCCTGGTTCTCTTTCTGGCTCAGAACGGGTAATCTTCGGGATTGCTGATGTACTGGTCGATGTTCTCGAAGGTGACCGTCGTTCCGCCGTTCTCAACGAAGAACCCATCACGGGCAATGACGACTCCCTTGAGGAAGCCACCGTTGAAGGTCACCTTCCCTTTGGGAGCGAAGAAGACGCCGGTTACGGGGACGCTCCATTCGTTGCTACTGATCGTAATGTTGCCATCACGTGCGATGATGATGACGTTAGTTGCAGACCCGGATGTGGAGATGGAACCCTCCGAGACGAATATTTTTTCGTTGTTCGACAGGGCTTTGCTCAGGGGCCATTCCATAGTGTAATT
>MPOY01000616.1 GCA_001896715.1 Methanoculleus sp. EBM-46 | reverse complement strand
CCGCGGCACGATACCGGGGGAAGAGCGTTATCCTGATGAGCGGATAACAGATACGGCATGCTTACGGCATCCCTGGTGCGCTGGCAGAACACCGGGAGCGGATCAGGAGCCCCGGCGTCCGGCGGATCGGGATCTTCGGGTCGTTTGCCCCGGGGCAAAGAGAGCGTTATCCTCATCGAGCTCGAAGAAGGGGGCCGTTCCTTTGACACGTATATGGACCTCAAGTTCTCCCTCGAAGACCTCTTCGGGAGAAAGGTCGACCTCGTCGATCGCGACGCCGTGAACCACGCGTACTTCGGGACCCATAACGAGGTCGTGGGGGATGCCGTCCGGAACAGGGTCCTTGAACTCCAGGTTGCAGATGCTCGATAGCGAGGCAACTTGAAATTCGCAACCGTGTCATCGCCCGTGCGGTTCGAGAACCGGGTCTGATCGAGCAATGGGGGTGCAGGCTCGTGACGGCCGGCGCTGACGGCGCCGCAACGGTCGAGGAGAAGAGCGCAGATGTCACCTACCTTTGTCGAGCTCCAGCAGGCGCAACCAGATCTCCAGGTTCTTCTCATGGCTCGACGAGATGCACCAGAACCGGCGTTCGCCGCCGGTGGTGATGATCGAGTAGTAGCCGATGAACCGGAGGATCTTCTTCAAGCCCGGCCGAATGAGCGGCTTGCAGCCATGATCGAGCCCCGGCGGCTCTGGCAGAGCATCCAGGTTTCGGCGCACCAGCACCCGGATCACCATCTGGATCAGGAGAGTCGCCGACAGCAGTGTCCCGAGCGCCGCAATCCGCCCGGGTTTCTCCAGGTAAAGGGTATCGACCATCGCCGGCCGCCTGATGACCGAGAAGTTGTCCCTGACCACCTTCTGCCCCGTATACAGGCAGAGAACCTCACGTGCCGGCAGATCCTCCCCCGGAACGTTTGTCATCAGGACAAACGACTCGGCCCCGTGCAGCTCGGCCAGGTAGACCTCCTGCTGCAACTGCGGGTCGCCGGCCCGGATCGCCCACCCGGCGGCCCGTGAATCCTTCCCGGTGACCGCCGTCTCGATGGCCAGATCCGCTTCCCAGGGCGAATACCTGCGGAGCCTCTTACGTGCCTCTTCGAGGGCCTGGCGTGCGTCAGGCTCGCGGACAAACTCTCTCCCGGCCACCTCCTTGAGAACTGCAACGAACTCTTCCCGCTTCTTTGCCAGATCGGCCTCGAATTTATGTCTCTGGCAGTTGTCCCGGAAAACGAGAAAACGGCAGGATACCCCGTCATCTGTTGCTTTTGCGAACTCCTGTACGTCGCAGGCCTCAAGCGTATCCTCACCGGTATCCCGGCATGACCCGACAGGTATCCAGGCATCCGCCTCGTAGGCCGCCCGGGTCACCCGGGCAGCCACCTTCTTGCCGAAACTTGCGGGACACCGGGTGACGAACCGGAAGCCCTTCTTCTGGAGCGTTCGGATGTTCTGGGCGGTTGCCAGTTTCGGATCGGCGATGGCGGTGACATCGGTACGGGGGAACGGGT
>MPOY01000459.1 GCA_001896715.1 Methanoculleus sp. EBM-46 | reverse complement strand
ACTACTTACGCTTGATGAAAGCCTTTCAAGAATTAAAAAGAGTCTTCTTAAAGGATTTGATGATTCTATCAAAAGGGCCGCTTCCTGGGAGATGGATCCAAAAAATGTGATCATGTTTCAGGAAGTGTACTACCAGAGAGAGAAATGGGATCAGGAAGCCGTGACGCTTGCAGTTGAAGAGCTTCTAGACAAAGCGCGCATATGTTTGAATAACTTCATGATCAGTGATTCTCTCAAGTTGTTGAAAATCGAAAAGTGTCTTCCTATTGAAGTCGAGGATAGGTTTCCAAGCTTCAATTTGAACGGCCTGAAGGTCTTTTCGATTGTAGATCTTCTCTTCAAGAGGTCAAACGGTTCGTTCTGGATAATAGACTGGAAGACCGGAAAACCTGATGGAGAAAACGATTCGAGACAACTGAAGCTCTACTCAATGTATGTAAGTAACCGTTATTGTGCAAAAATCGAGGATATTCACTGTACCGACGAATTCCTGCTCGAAGGAGAGAAGATAGACCTTTCATTCACTGAAGAAGACATTTCGGTCGAGAAACAGCGAATCATCTTCTCGAACAAGAAAATGGAAGAGTATCTTGAAGACGTTGGCCTGAATAAGCCTAAAGATGTCTCGCAGTTTCCAAAAAAGAACGACGACAACTGCCACTACTGCCAGTTCAGGGAAATATGCTCTTGACTCAGTATGAGTATAGGTGATTTGGATTGAGAATCTGAATCCACTTCTTTCGGCTGGATTCAGATACAAAGGTTTTCCAAGGGTAGCAGAGGTCTCCCCGAGTTTTGTGGTAAAGGTTCTCTTACCGATTCTTCTTTAATAAACAATTGCAAGGCTGCATTTCTCTTTTGCACTGATTGTCGAGTGTTCTATTATCTATCTCTCGTTTGATGAGCGCGAGAACTTCCCAGAAAGCAATGATCAAAACCATCATGACTTCAAAGTCATCTTTCACTTACTCTGAAAGAAATTCAAATCATTATGAATGGCCAATTATAAAGCCGAGTGTTTGAAGGTGTGATCAAAACTTGAAAGGAGGTGAAAAATTGAGTATGCAGGATGCGCTGACCGTACTATTGTTCTCCAGAATAGACTCAGCGATAGCAGAAGGAGCAAGAACCGTGGTTGTCAGAAATGCCGGTTCCGAATGCCTGAATGCATTAGAGAGATCAAATTACAGAACCTTTGCCGAAGATATGACGCTCAACTTTGACTGGTACTCTGGACTTGGAGATCTTCAGAAACTGGTGGACCTATCTCATGTTTTTGCAGACGGTCCAGTGGTGATAACCGACTGGCTACATGCTGCGCTGTTGAAGCTTGCACCGGTATTTCAGAGCTATATGGGCAAGACTGTCGCGGTTAACTGCATGGAGAGGTTCGAAGCCCAGGTAAGCAAGCCGATTTCCCTCAATGACCTTAAAGAAGTCTTTGAAATCCACTCAGACCGCTTGAGGATAAGGGAAGTGCCACCCCTTGAAGAGATTAATCTCTTTCAGAGAACAGAGCTTGAAGAAATCAACTCTCTAGAAAGTCTCTTGAAAATTATCGACGGCAAGAGGGCGAAAGTTATCTCTATCAGCGAGGATCTGGAAGCTATACTGGCAGAACGCAATTATGCTCTTTACAATGGAGATGATCCGGAGATCCTTCTAATTAGCTCGCCATCGGAGAAGCATCTGAATCAGATGGATCGAATCATCTCTCTGGCATCGGCTGAAGGCAAAACGGTCAAAGCGGTCAATTTCACCGGTTACTGCCCGAGACCCGAAGTTAGAAGCCTGGATCTCAAAGCAGAGTTAAAGAGCGAGTTCGGTTTTGACTCTTTCAGAGAGTACACAGTGTACGGCAATGAAAACACGTTCTCGATAGGGCAGGAAGAGCTTATAACTTATCTTATTGATCAGAATTATAGAAAAAAGCCTTCAGACCTGTTCTTCATTGCCTCAACCGGTTCGGGAAAGTCTTTGGTCTATCAGCTTGCGGCTAAAGTTCTTAAGAAGAGACTCGACAGGCTGACGGTAGTCATTACTCCGCTAAAGGCTCTAATGGAAGATCAGGTAAAGATCCTAAAAGAGCGTTTTGGTCAGACCGGAGCTGCCTTCATAAACTCAGATATGAGTTTGGATGAGAGAGCCGAACTCATAGGGAGGCTCAAAAAGGGCGAAATCACAATTCTTTATGTGTCTCCGGAAACCTTTGTCGGCTGCTCGCTATCTACAATCATCGGCGACAGAAGAATCGGTCTTATGGTAATTGATGAAGCTCATCTGGTGACAACATGGGGAAAGACTTTCAGGGTAGATTATGGCTATCTAGGAGAGGACCTCAAGGCCTTGAGGGAAAGAATGGACTTTCCGGTGATGGCAACTACTGCGACTGCAATTTTTGGTGGCGAGCTGGATACTGTGAACGAGATTAGCAGTCTACTCAATCTCAGGACGCCTAAGATCTTCATGACGTGTGTTCGTCGCGACAACATATCATTCAATATCACAAATTTTGAATTGTCGCAGAACGCAAAAGAAAGCAGGACTGCCCAGAAGATAGCCGATACCGTCGATGCAACAATAGATCTTGTGGAATCAGGTAAAAAGAGCATAGTCTACTGCCCCTTTGTGGGTCAAGCCGATAGTATATACACCATTGTGAGCGGTCTGAGTGAATGCAGGAATAAGGTTGGAAGATACACCGGCCCGACAGATGTTGAAGAACGAAGAAATACTCAGAAACTCTTTGACAAGGGAATCTATCGAACTGTGATAGCTACAAAGGCCTTTGGGATGGGCGTTGATATCCCCGATATTGACGAGGTTTATCATCACAGTGTGCCTTCGGTTATGGCCGATTACGTTCAGGAGATAGGAAGGGCGGGTAGAGATGGCAGACAATCTGTTGCATCTACCCACTTCAATGTCAAAGATCTCTCAGACAGTCTGAAACTGTCTATGATCTCCGTGCCGGAGCAGTGGAAGATGAAACACATAATGGAGCATCTGGGGAATCTGGTGAGACAGAGCAAGAACGGCGAAATAGTACTCTCGCTGGACGATATAAGGTATCTCCTCATAACCGGGAAAGATAAATACGCAACTGAAACACTGAGAGATAAAGCGAGAGTTGCCGTCTTTCTTATCCAAAGAGACCTCATAAACAAGACCGGCAAGCAGATCTTTATAAGATTGGGCGAGACTTATCAGTACCTTTATTTCATGGCTAACGAAGAAGATGCCGGCGAACTCATAAAGGCTTATCCGGAAATATCGAAGGAATCGGATGGCTACTGTCGAAAGGGCTTCTACCGTGACGAACTGATCACTTCTGCGGGAGGAATATACAAGATCGACATCTCCGCTCTTTGGGCGAGGCTTTACCGTGACAGGACTCTGAAGAAACTCGTCTGGCAGTTCATGAACAATCCGAAATCGATT
>MPOY01000460.1 GCA_001896715.1 Methanoculleus sp. EBM-46 | reverse complement strand
GCGCCGGAGCGCCTCCTCGGCCCGCTTGCGGCCGCTGATATCCTGGACCATCCAGCGGAGCGACGGCTCTCCCTCTTCTCCCCCTCTGACCGCGACGATGGTCACGGAGACATGCACGGGCTCCTCCATGCACGGCAGGAGATCCGCCTCGAAGGTCTGCCGCCCCTGCCCCTTCACTGCCTGGACCATCCAGGCCTTGAGATTTACACGGTTCTCATTTCGGGCAAAGCTGAGGAGGTTTCGCCCGATCAGGCTCTCTTTGTGGACGGCGAGGAGCACCCCCGCGGTGCGGTTGGCCTCGAGGACCTTCCCGTTCCTGTCCGTCACCAGGTAGCCTTCGGGGGCGGCATCGAAGAGCTCGTAGTAGCGCTCCCGTTCCGCCTCGGCAACCTTCCGGGCAGCGATCAGCTCCTCGTTCCGGTTGTTCAACATCTCGTTTGCGGTCTCGAGCTCCTCGTTTGCCGTAGCAAGTTCCTCAGCATAGGTCTGGATCCGCTCCAGGGCTTCTGCGTGGGTGTCCTGGCAGAGACATTGCCGGGCCTCCTGAAGCAGAACGTTCTCCCGTCGGAGATCCTCGATGGTCCGGGTCCAGTCCGCCGCCAGTCTCCTGAAGAGGTTCTGCACGGCAGCACGGAGTGCGGCGGGGTCTTTATCGTTCTCCTGAAATATCGCCTGCAGCTGCCGTGCGCACTCTTCCTTCGTATGTTGCGTCACACCGGATCTCATGATGGTCTGATCCCTGCCGGAGCCCCGCGGCCGGAGACCGGCAGCTGTATTCCAACCGTTACACCAATAAACTCATATATCTGCCGGTTGCCCTTAGATCGGTCCCCCGCAGGAACAGGCCCCGCTTCAGGTTCGGGCACTTCCGGTACCTATGTCGGCCGATCTATCGAACCGCCGACGGCAAGGAGGATCCGGTCGGGCCCGGCACCCGGGGGAAGCGCCCGGGCGTTGAAGCGCATAACCCGGTGGCCGACGCCCGGGAAGTCGTGCTCCACCAGAAAATCCTCGATCTCACCCTGTTTGGGCAGGATCTCCTCGAGCAGTTCATGGAGCCGGGGGATATCCCACTGGCGTTCCTGGAGCGCGTATATGAGGTTTCCCTCGACCTCCTCCCGCGTGACCCCGAACATCGTATAAAACGAGCGGTTCGCGGAGACAACACGATGGTTATCGTCCAGCACCAGGAGGGGCTCGTGAACGGCGGCCATGACCTCTTCAGCGCATGCGCGTGCCCGCCTGATAGACGACTCGAGATCCCTCGACTGGCTGATATCGATGAAGGTGACGATCACGCCCTCGATACGGTTCTCCGCTGTTCGGTAGGGCCGGATCTGCATCTTAAACCATCTCCCCTCCTTCGTCTGCACCTCTCTCTCCCGCACCTGCAGGGTCCTGAGCACGCCGCGGAGATCGTCTGAGAACCCCCCCTCTTTGAGGTTGACGGCAAGATCGGTGATTGGCCTCTCTACATCCCCCGCCTGAAGGTTGACGATGGGCCGGATGGGGGTGGTGAACCGCCGCACCCGCAGATCGCCGTCGAGGAAGAGCATGGCGATATTGGTTATCTGCAGGAGGTTGCGCATGTCGTCGTTGCTCTCCGAGAGTTCCGCGATCTTCTTCTGGTGTTCCATGTTGACGGTGAGCAACTCCTCGTTCAAGGACTGGAGTTCCTCGCGGGAACTCGTCAGTTCCTCGTTCATGCTCTGGAGCTCTTCGTTCGTGCTCTGGAGCTCCTCGTTCATCGACTTGAGCTCCTCCTGCGAGGCCTGCATATCCTCGATCGTGTGCTGGATCTGGAACCGGACCCTGGCAATCTCCTGCACCGTGCCCCCTTCCGGGGCACGGTCTGATCGTTTGCGCTCCTCCGCCCCGCCTTCGGGGTATTTTCGGTATGGTTTCTCATTGTTCTGGAAGACGACGACGTAGAGCATGCCGCCTCTTCCCGCCAGCTGCCCGACCGGCCGAATCGTGATCAGGATCTGCTGCTCGCCGTCGCTCACCCGCGCGGGAGCTGCCTCCTGGACGAACCCCTCTCTCTCCCGGGTGGCCGCCTGGAGGAGGGATATCAGCGCATCCCGGATACCGGGCCGTGCCATCGTATGGATGTTCAGGGTAGCCCTGCCAGGCCGGGGTTCAAAGTACTTCCCCGTCCTGCCGTGGAAGTACAGGATATCGCCGTCCTCGTTCACGATCACCGCCGGGGGGGCATACTGCACGAGCAGCCATTCCCGGGCAAGGGCGGTGACGATCTCATCCTCCCTTGCGAACTCTCGCGCCTTCTTCTCCGCTGTTGCGGGTTGCGCGACTACGGCCGCCGGTATCTCGAACCTGGGCACCTGCGGGGTGGTGCCCTCCTGGCGCCGGAAGATCTTCCACCTGGCATCGACCGTCTTGAACAGGGTATTGAATCCGCCGACCGACTCGGCCGTGCCGAGGAAGAGAAACCCGCCCGGGTTCAAGGCATACTGGAAGAGGGGTATCAACTGCTTCTGCAGTTCCGCCGAGAGGTAGATGAGGAGGTTACGGCAGGAGATTATGTCGAGGTGCGTGAACGGGGGGTCTGCGAGGACGTTCTGCGTCGCAAAGACCACGCTCTCGCGGATCTCCTTATGCACGAGGTAGGTGTTGTCCTCCTTTACGAAGAAACGTTCCAGCCGTTCGGGGGAGACATCGGCGGTGATGTTCGCCGGGTAGGTGCCGCGCCGCGCGATCCCGATAGCCCTTGCGTCCACGTCGGTGGCAAAGACCTGGACCATGTCCGGCCGCTTCAGGGTATCCAGGCACTCCCTGAGCACGATGGCGAGGCTGTAAGCTTCCTCCCCGGTGGAGCAGCCCACGCTCCAGGCCCGGATCGTCCCTCCCTCCGGCCGCAAGGGGATCAGGTCTTTGAGGATCCCCTCTTTCAGAGCAACCCAGGCTTTCTGGTCACGGAAGAACCGCGTCACACCGATAAGGAGTTCGCGTGCAAGGGTATCGACCTCCGGGGGGTTCTCATAGAGGAACGTGACGTACTCCCCGATGCTCGGGATCTGGTGCAGGGCCATCCGGCGCTCGATACGCCTTCGGATGGTGTTTCGCTTGTACCGGGAGAAATCCTGGCCGTTTCGCAGGCGGATGAGAGAGAATATCCGCCGGAGGTCCGCTTCCACCCGCGCCGTGGTGAGCTTCTCCCCGGTGGGAGTCGTAGCGGAGAATTTCACGTACTGGATGAGCAGCTCGGGAAGTTCTTCGGGCGGAGCGCTGTAGTCCACGAGCCCGGTGGCCATCGCGCTTCTGGGCATGCCGCTGAACTGGGCCGAAGACGGGTCCTCGACCATCACCATGCCCATGCGCTCTTTGATGGCCCTGATCCCGAGCGTTCCGTCGCTCCCCGTCCCGGAGAGCACGATCCCTACCGCCTTTCCATCCTGGTCGTCGGCAAGGTGCCGGAAGAAACTGTCGATGGGCATCCGGAGACCGTGCGTCCGGACCGGTTCCAGGTGCCCGATGGTGCCGTGGAATAGAGTGAGGTCCGCCTGTGCGGGTTTCACGTACACCGTGTTCGCCTCGACCTTCATGCCGTCCTCGGTCTCCCGCACGGGCATCCTGGTGAACCGCCGGAGGATCTCCGGCAGGAGCCCTTTCTGGGCAGGATCCATGTGCGTGATCAGCACGAAGGCTATCCCGGCATCCGGCGGCATGTTCTTGAAGAACTGCTCGAACGCCTCGAGCCCGCCCGCGGATGCGCCGATGCCCACGATCGCGAGGGGTCTCTTCGCCTCTTCCTTCCCGTGCTCATCCTGCTCCATGGGTCTCTCCTCTTCCTGCAGCTAACCCTCTCTCCTCCGTCCGCGCACTCCGGACTTTGCGGCGCAGGGGGGGGTTCTGGCGTGGGGGGCACTGAACTTCAACCCGGATCACGTGGTCTTCTCTTTCTCCTGCTCATCCCGGCCGGTGATATCCTCGATGGCAAGGAGGATCCGTTCGGGGCCGGTATCCGAGTGGAGCATTCGGGCGTTCAACCGCATCACCCGGTGCCCGATCACGGGAAAGTCGTGCTCCACCAGAAAACCGTCGAGTTTCGTCTGCTGGGGGAGGATCTCCTCGAGCAGGCTGCGGAGCCGGGGAATGTTCCATTGCTGGTTCCCCAGGGCATAGATGAGGTTTCCTTCCGTCTCGTCCCGTGTGGTCCGAAACATCGTGTAAAACGAGCGGTTTGCGGATATGATGCGGAGGTCGGCGTCCAGCACCAGGAGGGGCTCGTGGACGATGGCGACCAGACTGTCGGCATACATCCGGGCCTCCTCAAGAGAGTCCTTCATCTTCTTGAGCGGCGTCGTATCGGTGAAGGTGATGATGACCCCTTCGATACGGTTCTCCGTCGTCCGGTAGGGGAGGATCCGCATCAGATACCACTTTCCGTCCGCCGTCTGCACCCGCTTCATCTGCATCTGCAGGGTGTCGAGCACCGTTCTTACATCCCCCACGATGTCTTCGTCCAGTATGCTGATATGTAAGTCGGTGATGGGCCGCCCGGTATCCCCTGCCTGGAGGTTGACGATGGGCCGGATGGGGTTGGTGAACCGCCGCACCCGCAGATCGTTATCGAGGAAGAGCATGGCGATATCGGTGCTCTGCAGGAGGTTGCGCATGTCGTCGTTGCTCTCCGAGAGCTCCTCGATCTTCCTCTGGTGTTCGGCGTTGACGGTGAGCAGTTCCTCGTTTAAGGATTGGAGTTCCTCCTTCGAACTCGTCAACTCCTCGTTCGTGCTCTTCAGTTCCTCGTTCGTGCTCTGGAGCTCCTCGTTCATCGACTTGAGTTCTTCCTGGGAGGCCTGCATATCCTCGACCGTGCGCTGGAGTTGGGCCCTGGTCTCTGCGAGTTCTTTATCGAGATCAGGCTGCGTGGCAGCCTTCCATGCCGCCCCCTCCTCATGCCCTACCTCCGGGGCGGGGTCCTGCACCGGCTCGAAGACGACCATGAGGAGATCCTCTGCGCCCTCGATCTCGCGTATCGGGCGGACGGTCAGGCGGATAGCCTCTTCGCTCCCGTTCGTCTGCACGAAGACCGGCCCCCGCGTGACGGTGCGCTTCTCCTGGAGAGCGGTGCGGGTGGTGGAGGCAAGCGGATAGCGGAGACCCTCCCGCGCCATCGTATGGACGTTCAGGGTGGCTCTGCCCGGATGGGGTTCGAGATACTTCCCGGTCCTCCCCTGGAAGTACAGGATGTCGCCGTTCTCGTTCACGATCACCGCCGGCGGGGCATACTGCGAGAGTAGCCACTCCCGGGCGAGTGCGGCGATGGAGGACCCTTCGTTCTCCTTCCGGAGCCTGGGTTCGCCCACCACGAGCCCGAACGAGGGGATGAGGGTGGAGGGCAGTTCTACCTGGATATCATCCCCTCCGGGCCCCGCCGCCCGCCGGTAGATCTTCCATGTCGCATCGATGGTCTCGAAGTGCTCCAGGGGTTCGCCGGCGGAGTAGTCGATGCCGAGGATGAGGATCCCGCCGGGATTCAAGGCATAATGAAAGAGAGGTATCAGTTTCTGCACCACATCCGGGCTCGTGTAGAGGAGAAGGCTCCGGACGTCCAGGATGTCCAGGTGGAGGAACGGCGGATGGGTCAGTATGTTATGCTGGGCAAATATGGTCTTTTCGCGGATCTCCTGGCGGATCTGGTAGGTGTTGTCCTGCCGGGTAAAGAAGCGATCCAGTTGCTCGGGGGATACATCCACCTCGATGTTTGCGATGTAGATCCCCCCCCGCGCTTCGAGGATGCTCTCCCGGTCGATGTCGGTCGCAAATATCTGGTACTGGATATCACTGCCCGAGGACTGGATCGTCTCTTCGAGCGCAATGGCCATGCTGTAGGCCTGCTCCCCGGTGGCGCACCCCGAGACCCAGACGCGGAGCGTGCTGTCGCCGGGTTTTGCCCGGATCAACTCGCCGAGCAGCCTCTCGCGGAGGATCTTCCATACCCCGGGGTCGCGGAAGAACCAGTTCGGGCCGGTGGGGATCTCCTGCGCGAGGAAATCGATCTCTCGTGGGTGTTCCTGGACGTAGCGCACGTAGTCTTCGCCGTCGGTGATCCGGTGCAGACCCATCCGCCGCTCGATCCTGCCGCGGATCAGGCTCTCCTTGAATATGGAGTAGTCTTCGCCCGTCCGCGAGCGGATCAGGGCAAGGATCTTCGTGCGCGTATTCAGGTACCGCTTCTCCTCCGGGCTCGCCGCGCGAAGGCTCCGGTAGGACTGGATATAATTGGCAAGCAGTTTCGGGAGCTCGCCCGCCGGCGCTATGTAGTCGGCAAGCCCGGAGACGATGACGCTCCGGGGCATGCTCGGGAACTCTGCGGTGATCGGGTCCTGGACCATCACCGTCCCGAGGCGCTCTTTTAACGAGCGGAGGCCGAGCACCCCGTCGTGCCCCATGCCGGAGAGGAGGATGCCGACCGCTTTTGAGTCCTGGTCCTGAGCGAGACCGCGAAAGAAGTGGTCGATGGGCAACCGCATCCCCCTCGGTCTGGACGGTTCTTCGAGGTTGAGGATGCCTTTCTGGATGGTGAGGTTGGTGTTTGGGGGGATCACGTAGACCGAGTTTTGCCGGACCTTCATGCCGTGCTCGATCTGTACCACCGGCATCGTGGTGCTTCGCTGGAGGATCTCGGGCAGAAGGCTCCTGTGTTCGGGGTCCATGTGGGTGACCACCACGAACCCTGCGCCGATATCGGGGGGCGTGTTCTTGAGGAAGGTCTCAAGGGCCTCAAGCCCCCCGGCAGATGCGCCGATGCCGGTGATGATGAAGGGCGGCACTTCTGTGATCTCTTCCGGTGTAACGGCTTCTCCTGGTCTTGTTTCTGCTGGATCTACCTCTCCTTTCGCCATACCACGGTCGCCCTCATTCCTCCGGTCGGGATGTGAGTACATCTATGCACCCGGCATTAAACCTGTTGCACCGGGGTCCGCGCGACCGCCGTGATGCCGGTGCCCGGAGACCCCGCCTGCGATGCCCGGTTGGCTCCGGTGGAGGTGCACCCGGTGACGGCGGAGGCCTGCGCCACGTTTGCCGGCTCCGGGGATGGCGGGCGGAGCACTACCCCCAGATCGGGTCGTCGCCGAACCGGTCCATCCAGTGCCTGGTGGGGTTCTGCCCCAGGCCCTCAGCGATATCTTCGGTCCGGAAAGAGAGCGTCCGGTTCATGCAGTAATCGACCAGGAGGTCGTAGGCCTCCTTCAGGCGCAGGGTCATCTCGTGGGATTTTACCGGGTCGTTTTGCGACACGTCGGGGTGCCACTCCTTGATCCGATCGTGATAACGTCTCCGGATCTCGTTGAGGCTGGCACGGTCCCGGATGCCGAGCACCCCGGCCGCCTCCCTCACCTGCTCGGCGGTAACTGCAGCCATCAGGGATCTGTGGACGTTCCCGCAGGAAAAATCTGCCGGAGTATCCAGAGCAGCCTCCTGCCGGCCGGGGTGCCCGGCACCGCGAGACCGGTACGGCGGATCAGCGGGATTACATAGAGGTGCGAAGAGATTCTGTACCATGATCCGGTCTTCAGAAAGACCCGGCACCCTGACCGGAACGTCGGCGGTGAACCAATCCGTATGCGGCCAGCCCCGGGTGAGGTCATTGCCATGACCGGGAGCTCGGGGGCGGCTATCCGGTTGTTTGACTACGGCCCGATCTTCCTCCTCCGGCACTGCCTGCGTGACCTGCACCTCGATCGGCACCTCCCCGAACTCTTCCCGGAGACCGAGGCCGCCATGGTCGTCGCGCTCGCCTTCAACCGCCTTATCCGGCCGGCAACGATGCCCTATATCGACACCTGGTATGCGGAGACCGCCCTCGCCCTGGACAACCCGGCCCTCTCCCTCTCCGATCGAGAGATCGGTGAACTCCTCAAGAAGATCGGCACGAGCGATATACCGGATACCCTGGCGGACCTGATTATCGAGGAGAACGAGACGCGGCGAGCCCTGGTGTACGACATCACCAGCCTCTCGGGCTCCCCCTTGCTCGATCACGGGTATAGCCAGGATAGCCTGCTCCTGCCCCCGATCACCCTCTCCCTGGTCGTGGATGAGGACCGCGGCATCCCGGTGATGTATGATGTCTATCCGGGCAGCATCACCGATAGCACCACCCTCGCCGGCACCCTTGCAAGGCTCGAGGCCTGCGGGGTCACGGACTGCACCGCCATCCTGGAGAGCGGGTTCTTCAGTTCGGACAACCTGCTGGATATGCTCGATGAGCAGATATCGTTCGTTATCGCCGCCAGGTTCAGCATGAAAGAGCTCAGGGCGCTGATCACCAGGGAGCAGCGGGATATCGCCCGGGCCGGGTATATCCGGGAGTTCCACGGCCGGACAATCCATGTCAAACCGGTGGTTTTTGCCCTCGAAAGCCGTGCGTTGCAGGGCTACCTGTATTACGACCCCGGGCTTGAGCAGGAAGCGAGAGAGGCGTTCACCCGCCACCTGGATGATATCCGGGCGGCGCTCTTTGCCGTGAGGCT
>MPOY01000565.1 GCA_001896715.1 Methanoculleus sp. EBM-46 | reverse complement strand
ATTAATGAGTTTCTCGACCAAAGCGGCTACTGGAGATCGCTGCTGATTACCGATTGTCGAGAAGTTGTTCTCCATATCTCCGTAATACTTCCATGCCGATGGATCGTCCCAGTAACCCGCTTTCTTGAGAAGAGAGACAACGTCGCTTTCGGATTCACTCTTTAAAAGACTCACACAGAGTTTCGTTGCGTCCATGAGATCTCCTTTCTTTCGGTCTTCTGCTGGTCTCACTTCATAGAACTATTTCAAAAAATTCGATTGAATCATATTAAAAAATAGATCCCTTCAAATCAATATATCGAAAAATGAAAACCCTAGCATATGAGAACAGCTATCGCCGGAGTTTCTCTCTGCAGCAAAGAACTGCATCTTCTATCGTTTTGCGACGAACCCCTTTATGTATTCATAAAGAGCTTTATCGATAATCCTACATTTCTATATAGGATCAATAGACGGCGACGGATCGACACAGGCACTGATATGGTGAATAGCGCTTTCAATTACCAGGTCTTTGCCGTCCAATCATATGGCGTACCCGAGTCTATTCATATAATCGGGAATTACAGTGTTGGGTTCGAAATAGTCTATATCTTTGTCTTCACAGTCGGGGATCTCATAGATGTTTCCATCGGCACATTTCATATGCGACTCCTCGAAATCAATGGGCGCTTATTCATGAATCTCTATGCCTGCCTGATCGAATGCTTCGGCTACTTTGTTTTCGTAGTCCTGTTTTGTCATACTTCCGTCGATTGCTGTTATATCGAGCCGCAGGGTGTCGAACTTTGTCTGCAGGTAGTTGAGCACTCTCATAACGTCCGCGGCCTTTCCCTTCGGGAGCCTGAACGAGAGTTTAAGGTTTGTAATATCGCTGTCGATCTGTGAAGCTGTACTTACACCAGTCGAACTGCCTTCGGTGTCGTCTGATCTACCCGTGATATGCCCGGTGGATTCTATGGTCTTTTCTTCTCCTACCGAGCTTGTTTCACTGTCTTTTTTGCCTGCTTCGCTGTCATAACCGGAAAGCTCTTCCTCTCTCCTTTCCAACTCTATACACACTTCCCGTGGTATCAGAACTTCCGTGCTGGAGAACTGGAGTATAGGCGGTTCCGGTGTCTGGTTCCTTTTTCTGTCGTTGAAGTAAAGAAGCTTTAGTCTGTTGGCGTCTTTCATCCCAAGGCCAAAGACACCGGTCTTAAGCCCTTCGACTATCGCATCTTCCAACACGGTGCGGTTCATTAGCATAGGCTCTCCGGGAGTCTGAATGTGCGACTTCCACAGTTGCTCCGTATAGAGGCAGTCACTGTCTTTCATATATTTGGTCTGTATGACTATCGGGGCTAGTTTATCGGTTAGCTTCTGCTCTGATTTAAGCTGGTCTATAACCCTCTCATCTAAAGTCTTTTTTTCTCCGTATGTCGGGACACCCAGATCGGTTTTGAGCAAGCCGTCCTTCATAGGGATGTATATCTCTCTGTACACTCTGTGGACGCCGTCATCGAGTTCCCCCGAGACCCGGTTTACATCTTCTCTTAGCTTCCTTCTGTCCGTTTCACCGAGTTCCAGCGTTTTATCTCGCTCGATGGCGTCGAAGGCCAGCTTACGCTTCATCTGCTTTTCAAAGTTTGTTTTCTCGCCCGGACACAGGAAGATTATCGTGTTTCGATTGACTCTCGGAGTGCTGTTCCCCCTGTTATTGACTATTTCCAGCATCATCTGCTTGTCGACGCTGTTCAGAACAAGCAACTTCAAATCGTAGTTGTCGGGAATGTCTTTGTAGCTCTGTTCGCCTACGAACGTCTTGAATCGCTTGCCGGATATGTTTCTCTTCAGAAGTTCTTCTTCCAGCTCCTTGAGGCTTTCTGACGACACGTTCTCCATCTTTGTATGTATGATCCTGTTCAGATTGGGCTTGTTGCTGAAGAAGTATTTATCGTCGGTATTTTGGAGAAAGAAGAGCCTGTTCTTCAAAGGTTCCAGACAATCGGAAATCACTTCCGCCGGATTATCATACACCGCCGCCTGCCGCTTTATATCCGT
>MPOY01000656.1 GCA_001896715.1 Methanoculleus sp. EBM-46 | reverse complement strand
CGTCCCTCCTTCTTCGGTTCGGAAACTTCCTGTTCCGCCTGGATGATGACGTACCAGTTGTCACCGGAACGGGTGATCAGGACACCTTTCACCTCTCCCGGGTACGGTCGATAGCAACGGTGAACGGGATTGTTCCGATCTTCGAGAAGGTGATCCGGCTCTGCTCCCGGTCGATCTTGAACCCGGACTGATTGTAATTGAGCGTCCGGTACCGGGTTGCGCTCTTGAACCGGAGTTTGCCGATCTTTTGCCCTTTCTTCTTTGTCTGCGACAGAGCACGAAGGTTACTCCAGAGGGTGTAGTTCACCATCTGAAGTACTTTGGAGTAAGGATGAAAGTGAAGAAGGGCGGCGGAGTGCCCGTCCCCGCACCTGTTCGGTGGGGACTTCTCGCTCCGCCCCCTTCACCCCCGCAAGTTAAAATGGCGGGGATTAGCCCTGTCCTGATCCTAAAAAGCCGACCCTTCCCCCCGCGCCGCTACGCCGCCTTCTTCTCCTGCACCGGGGGGTTCTTGATCGTAACCTCTAGCGACTTCGAGTTCTTGCCGCGGACCTCCACCTTGTACGTACCCGGCGCCGGGAACTTGTAGGCAAAGAACGAGTACGTCTGCGGCCCTCCGCCCGAGAGCACCTGCTTCGTCTCGATCAGCGAGTCGTTGACGAACAACTTCGCGGTGAAATGCGTGTTCCAGTCCGAGCTAGGGATACCTTCGTTGTCGAACCAGTAGCCGATGCTCACCGATATATTCGGGAAGAAATACACCTTGCCGCTCTCGTCGCGACCGCCGCCGGTACTCCCGCTGCCCGTAGGATTTGCCTCTACGGAGTTTATCGTTGCATCACGGTACGATAGTGCCATGGGCCTACCTGTATAAAAGTGATATAATAAATTTCCGCTCGACCTGTTGCAGAGAACCCTTCGAATCGGAAGAGGTTCCAAACTGACGGCATGCTTCCCGACGTGACTGTCCCCGTTACTCTATCGGGCTGCTCTTTCTGACTCTCTCCCCTTTTTCCGCTCCTATCTCTCGTTTTAGCAGCGTTGTTCCGGCGCCCGGATCGGCGAACTCCTCAGCCTCAACAGAGGCCACGCCCGGTTCGACCGTTACGTCACGGCGGCGACTGTGAACGGCAAGACCGGGACGCGACGGTTCTGCCCGATCAGCCCCGTGCCGGAGACCCGGGCCGGGATCAATATGCATCCACTGCGTGCGAACGCAAACGCCCTGCTTTTTGACCTCCCGAAGCCTTGCGCCGGAAAGACTCCTGCATTGCATCCGCCGAGATCTCGTATCGGACATCGATGAAGCTCTTCTGCTCGCGTGAACTGCCGGATGAGGTTCCCGGAGAACTCCTCGTCCACCGGGCATGAGAAATGCACACTGACCCCATATGTTGGAGAGTGTGAGTGTTCTGCAGGAGTTTTCGCATATCGTCTTCGACCCCGGTCAGGTTCTGAGAGCACTCGTTCACGATTGCAACCACGGTTGCCGGGCTCACCTGGTGACCAAAGAGGTCAGAAACAATCTCAGAGGCTCGGTCATAGGGAAGTAACGGGTAGACACAGAGGTAGACCAGGAATGTCTTCAGGTCGATGCCATACTGCACAGGGTGCGCGACATCAGCAGGAACTGCAGCCTTGTTAACACACCCACAGCGGGGACACCGCTTGTGTTCCGCGCAATGCTCAAGCACGAAAAAGCAGAGGGCGAGGAAGTCAAAAATCTGACGACACTCCTTGTCAAACGGTTCGACGTTTTCCAGGGATTCCCCACACTGAGAGCAGGTGGAGACGGTATGGACGATACGGTATCAGGGTTCGGGGTAGGTTGAAGGGTATGACCTTTATGTCCCTTCTGACCCCCGGGGAGGGCGCTTACCCTTCTCCCGCGGTGTCTGGGGTCGCTGAAAGCCATCCATCGAGGGAGGGCGGCTGCTGTTGCGGCTGTTCTGGTTCAACCGGGATTGAAGTTCGGCAATCTGAGCCTTCAGGCGAGCATTCTCAGCACTGAGTTCTGTGATGAGGCGCTTGAGATCACCGATGGCTGCAAGAAGATCCGGGATGTTCTCAACAGTGTACTGGGAGAGAGGTCGATTCTCAACACCAGTTTCAGGATATGGGTTTTCAGCAGTCACTATATTTTATTCTGACGTCATTATAAAAAGATCTTTCGGTTTGGGCTGAATAGTTACTATGATTGTACACGGGTTCACAGAGGATTGGGGTTTGCCTCGGGAAAAAACGTCGGCTCCCGGAGAACGAAATGCATATCCTGTAGTGAGGCTACCTCTGAATAGAGGGTTGGATGTGGGCAAAATCAGGGGGATCAGAGGTCACGAGGCGGTACGGGCTTTTGTGCGAGCCGGCGTCGTGGTGCGGCAGGGAAAAGACGACCACGTCAACACTAAAATGCCATCAGGAATAATCATTACACTGCCTTGGTCGAAAGTATTAAAAATCGGACTTCTTATGGCGGCAATAAAGAAAGCGGGATTAACAAAAGAAGAGTTTCTTGAGCTGCTTTAAAAATGGGGTGCTGTAAATGGAGTTTACGGTTATGATCAGGAGAGCCGGGGAAGGCGGGTTCTGGGCAGAAGTCCCGGCGCTTCCTGGATGCTATTCCCAGGGGGAGACGTTCGAGGAGACGCTGGAGAATATCAGGGAAGCGATTGAAGGGCACATGGAAGCGTTGCAGCAAGAGGGGCAGGGG
>MPOY01000499.1 GCA_001896715.1 Methanoculleus sp. EBM-46 | reverse complement strand
GTCGTTTGGGTCCGGGTTCATCGACGTGCTCGCGGAGAGGTGCACGATGAGGCCGATGTCCTTCCCGCGCTTCCGGTGCCCTCCCTTCACTATGCCTTTATGGAGGACGATGGCGTTCGCCCCGGCCTCGCTCACCTCGCTGACGATCCCGGTCATGTTGCAGAGCCCCTCGATCTGGCCCATGGTGAACCCGTGATCCATGGGGATGATCACGGCGCGACCGGTGTTCCTGTCCATAATCCGCTCCAGGCGGATCTCTTTTCCAATCATATTCATCACACCTCAAGAATCTCCATTGCTTCTTCTGCCGACCGCCCCTCATGAACGATCAGCGCCGCGGCGCGGATGAGGCGGTCGGGCGCCGCGTGCTGGAAGGCGTTCCTCCCGATCGATATACCGGCGGCACCGCCCTCCATCGCACCCTCCACGAGGTCGAGGATCGCGCGGTCGTCGGTCTTCGAGCCTCCCGCGACAACGACCGGCACCGGGCATCCCCGGGTCACCTCGCGGAATGAGTCCGCATCGCCGGTGTAGACGGTCTTGACGATATCGGCGCCGAGCTCCGCCGCCACCCGTGCGGCAAGCTTGACGCTCTCGAGGTCGTGCTCGTCCGCGACCTTCCTGCCCCTCGGGTACATCATCGCGAGGAGCGGCATCCCCCACTCCATGCACGCGACCGCGACGTTGCCGAGATCGGCAAGCATCCGTGCCTCGGAGTCGGCCCCGACGTTGATGTGCACCGAGACGCCGTCGGCGCCCATCTTCAGGGCATTCGTGACGGTGTTCACGAGCACCTTCTCGTTCGGGTCGGGGCCTATGCTGGTGCTCGCCGAGAGGTGCATGATCAGGCCGACGTCCCGCCCATGCCCCCGGTGCCCGTGCAGCGCAAGCCCCACGTGGCCGATCACCGCGTTTGCTCCTCCCTCGGCGACGAGGTCGATGGTCCTTCCGACGTCGACCAGCCCGGGGATGGGGCCGAGCGTCACGCCGTGATCGAGCGGCACGATGATGGTCCTGCCGGTATTCCGATCCATGATACGTTCCAGACGAATCTCTTTTCCTCTCATAACCACAGTCCTCCCGAGATCGTGAGTACAGTCTCCGGGATTGGCTTAATACAGGGTAAAATAGCGATAGAACGCTGCCGCTCCGTTATCACGGGTACCGGCGATTAAAAACTGATGTGTCGCTCCTGCGAGGATGGTTACTCCGTTAACCGAGGTAAAAGCGGTCACCGGCGAAAAAACATTCACCACGCATTGCGTATATCGTTACGTTTCCTCGTATAAAAATATGCCGGAATACCGCGCACAGCGCGGATCCGGGGCAAGGCCGCTCCTCGTGAGAGAAAGTATGGGGTAGACCTTATTTGCGGCTCTTTTTGAACGATATGACGTCACCGACGGTCATGGTCACCCGGCCCGGCCCGCCGGCGGAGGCGCTGTCTTCGGCCGAGTCGATCAGCCGGATATTGAGCGCTTTCTCCAGTTTCCGCCGGACGTCGTCTTCGGGGATGAGGTCTCCCTTCTCTATCTTCTTGACCAGGATCTCGCGTTCCTTGATTGCCTGGGCGAGGTCGAGAGTGGACCACTCCTTCCCTTCGCGGGCTACCCGGATTCGATCGGCGTAATCGTCGACGATCTCCCCTTCCATGAGGTCAAAGACGTCCCGCGGCTTCCTCCGGGCCTGTGGGACGGCGACCCCCGATTTCTGTTGCGGGGCGCCTTTCCGGCGCGTTTGCTGGACTTCTGTACCGTGTTTTGCGCATCGGACGCAGACGCAGAGCTCTGCACCCTCGATCTGGATGGTTTTCGGTGGCCCCTGTATGAGAGCGCCGCATAGTTCGCACTGCATAAGTCTCGCAAACAACTTTATATTCATTTTAACCTATATAATTAATCGAGGAGACCTATGGGAGATATCGCTCGGCAGGCACCCGACAAGGATACCGGTGAAGACATCTACCAGTATCTCCTGGAACGGATAACGAACCTTGAAAACCGAAACCTGGAGCTACGCGAACAATTCCGCCAGATGGAGTCCGAAAAACGATATGTCGAGACTCAGAAGATCCGCTACGAGCGGGAGCTGCGAAAGCTCAAGAGCGAGATCGAGCAGCTCAGGAGCCCTCCTCTTGTGATCGGAACGGTTACCGACGTTATCGACAACAACAGGGTGATTGTACGAAGCAGCGCAGGGCCGCGGTTCCTGGTCCGTACATCGCAGCTTATCGACCCCGATCTCCTCAAACCGGGCGTGCGGTGCACACTCAACCAGCAGTCCCTCGCCATCGTCGATGTGCTCCCCACGAGCTACGACGCGCAGATCTACGGCATGGAACTGGTGGAGTCGCCGGAGGAGACCTACGAGAACATCGGCGGCCTTGAAGCGCAGATCGAGGAGGTCAGGGAAGCGGTCGAGCTCCCCCTGACAAAGCCGCACCTCTTCGAGAAGGTCGGCATCTCCCCGCCGAAGGGGGTCCTCCTCCACGGCCCGCCCGGCACGGGGAAGACGCTCCTCGCGCGGGCGGTGGCGCACCAGACGAATGCGCATTTCCTCCGCGTGGTCGGCTCGGAGCTCGTGCAGAAGTACATCGGGGAGGGGGCCCGCCTGGTCAGGGAGCTCTTCGAGCTTGCGAAGCAGAAGTCACCCTCCATCATATTCATCGACGAGATCGATGCGATAGGCGCGCACCGGAGCGACTCGACGACCTCAGGGGACCGCGAGGTCCAGCGGACGCTGATGCAGCTCCTGGCCGAGATGGATGGGTTTGACAACCGCGGGGACGTCAAGATCATCGCGGCGACCAACCGGATTGACATACTCGACCGCGCCCTTCTCCGCCCCGGCCGGTTCGACCGGATGATCGAGATACCGCTCCCCGACCACACCGGAAGGCTTGCCATCTTGAAGATCCACACCCAGAGCATGAACCTCGGCGAGGACGTCAACCTCCCGGACGTGGCCCGGCTCACCGAGGGGAAGAACGGCGCCGACCTCCGGGCGATCTGCATGGAGGCGGGGATGTTCGCCATCAGGATGGAGCGCGATACGGTCAGCGCCGACGATTTCATGAAGGCGATCGAGAAACTCTCGGTGGACTTCGACCGCCACCACTTCCATACCACCTTCGGCGAGATGTTCGCCTGAAGGGCGTTTTCTTTTTACGCACTTTTTTTCGAACTCCCGTGAGGATGCCCCGACGATGTTTCTCTCCGAACGGAGGGGGTCGTGTGGCCCGGCAAGGCCGATCTGCGGGGCCGGGATCGGTATCGCGTTGATTATTGGAGTCTATGCGCGGGAGGGAAGAGATAAATCATGCTCTTTTTTATCGTTTGGGCATGCACTGCTCTGTATGAAGAAACTCTCCCTTTTCATTGCACTCCTGCTTGTTATCCCGGCGGCAGCCCTCGCTCTCTCCTCCGGGAGCATGGAATCGGCCCCAACGGGGAGCGGGCTTACGCAGGTGGCTACGTTCGAGAACGGTACGCGCTACCAGGCGGGGGCGTACCCGATCGTCGTCCTCTCCGGCACCTACCGGGAGATGGGCCGGCAATATGGGGCGCTGATGAAGGACGATCTCACTGCCAATTATGCATTCGTATACGCCTCCTTCACCGACCGAGGCTACAATGTCTCGCAGATGAACGAATTTGCACGGACGGGGACGGATCTTCAGCCAAAGCGCATGAAGGAGATCCGGGAGGGCATGGCGGAGACCTCCGGCCTGACGGTGGAGGAACTGGAGATCCTCTACATGGAAGTGTGCGTCGTTATGTCCGCAGTCTTGCAGACGGAGCCTGCATGTTCGTTCATGGCCGTGTGGGGCAACTACACGAATGACGGTTCGGTGGTTCTCTCCCGGAACTATGATATGCCCGACGTGATATCGCCCTATTACCCGTACTATACCCTCGTCGTCTACAATCCGACCGACGGGAGCAACGGTGTGGCAACCTTCAACCCTGTAGGGGCTCGTACCGAGACATTGATGAACAGCGCCGGGCTCTACATCTCGGAGAACAACGGTGCACATGCCGTCGGCACCATGGAGGTCGCGAACAGGCCGGACCTGATCGACGAGTTCTTCGGGATGATGCTCGACTACTCGGATATGAAGGGGCTCGACGCCGCCCTCATGGCCGCCCGGTCGGATTATGCGTGGATCGTGAACACGGCCTGCCCGGACTTCGCATACTCCTATGAGGAGAGCGTATACGACATCAAGCGGCTCGAAGGGCACGAGATCATCGTCGCCGCAAACCACTTCGACGACCCGACATGGTATATCGAAGGGCCTCCGGTGGTAAACTCCATCACGCGGTGCCACAACCTCCGGCGTCAGGCGGAAGAGAACAGGGGCTCGATAGACGGAGAGCGTATGGTCGAGATCCGGAACGTTCTGATGCGTAACGGTGGAGCGACCTTTCTGCACGACGATGTATCGGGAGACATGATCTACTCGACGGAGCATCAGGTGGTCTATAGCCCGGAGACGCGGACGCTCTGGATGAAGGTCGTGGATAGGGACTGGCAAAAAGTGGAGCTCGGGCCGTTGTTTGCGGTGTAACCGGCAACGGAAACTCCGGGTTATTTTTTTTCAAAAACAGGTTAATCGTGCCGTCCGGACTGAACTTCTTGGTCCGGTTGTAATACCGGATATGGACGTTTCCGTCCTATCCGACACTCGTGCGACCCTGACGGGGAGGGGGGCCGGGGTCCGGTGCGGCGGCAATGCCGCGGGCGAGCCGTACCCGTTCACGCTCCGGGCAGCATGACGATCACGCCTTCCGGACATACATACGAGCAGAGGCCGCACCCGTCGCACCGTTCTTTCTCTATCGCGACCTGCCGGTCGGCTATCGATATGGCACGGTATCCCCCGTCGCGGCAGGCCGTCACGCAGCGGCCGCAGGATGCACATCGTTCGGGAAATTGCCTGATTGCAATGCGGTGAACGCTCCTGGAGAGGGCGGCATGCGTCCCGATGCGGGATAGGGTGCGGCCCCTGAGGGCCCCGACGCTCGGAAAGCGTTTTTCTGCAAGGTATCCCGACAGGCCCGCATTCATTGCGCGGATGATCCCCGCCCCCTCCCACATCACCGCCGTGCAGACCTGGACCGCCGAAGCCCCGGCCGCTATGTACTCGGCGGCGTCCTGCCAGCGGGAGATGCCGCCGATCCCCATGAGGGGGACCGGGAGTTCCCGGGCGATCTGCGAGATCATCCGTAGACCGATCGGTTTCACCGCGGGCCCCGAGTATCCGCCGTAGGTGCTCGACCCCGCAACCGAGGGGCGGGGTTCGAGTGTCTCAAGGTCGATGCCCATGAGGCACTGGACCGTGTTGATGGCCGAGAGGATATCTGCCCCGCCGTCCACAGCGGCCCGTGCGGCAGGCATGATATCCGTCACGTTAGGGGTGAGCTTCACGATCAGGGGGGCCGCAGTGACCTGCCGCACTGCACGGGTCACCTCGCGGATGAGATCGGGATGCTGCCCGATGGCCGCACCGACCCCCCGCTCCGGCATCCCATGAGGGCAGGAGACGTTCAGCTCGATTGCATCCGCCCCTGCAGCCTCGACGATCCGGGCGAGCGCCTGCCACTCGTCGATATCGGGCGAGGCCATGATGCTCGCGACGAGGACCCGGTCGGGATGGTCTCTCTTGATGGCGGCGATCTCTGCGGTCCAGTACGGTACGCTCCTCCGGCTCAGGAGTTCGATATTCTCAAAGCCGAGGAGTCCCGAGTGCTCGTCCTTCCAGGCGGCAAAACGGGGCGAGACATCCCGGATCTCCATCGTGCCCGGGGTGATGGTCTTCGTGACCGCGCCCGCCCAGCCGAGCCGGAACGCGCGCCGTATCTGTTCGCCGGAAGCGGTCGGCGGACCCGAAGCAAGCAGGAACGGATTCTCAAACGTAAGTGGGCCGACGGTGGCCTCAAGGGAGGGATAGGGGGCAGGCATGGAGTTTTCTCCTTATTCTGATTGCGCTGGAGCACTTTATAATTTGTAACTATTCAGGGCATCCGATGAGTCGCCGTCGGCATGAAGGGTGTTCCCTCGAACACCCTCCTCAGTTCCGATAATACCGGGCGATCATGCTTCCTGATCGTCGATATGAATCCCCTGACCCTGCAGAAATATGTAACCCCCTCCTCACTCCGAAATACTCCGGAAATCTTCTGTCTCAGCTTCATCATCCGAAGGTCTCCCTCAGCCTGATTGTTGGTGAAGGGAATGGGGAGATCCTTCGCAAATGCCAGGATCTCTCTCTGGTACTTGTGACAACGGTCCAGGAGGTTCTTCGCTTTCGACTGTTTCTTTCTGCCGCGCTTTCCCTGCTCCTCGGGGATTTCAGATATTTTCGTCTCCTCCTCTCCTGCTTCGAGGATCTCCCGATACTGCCCCTCAAAGGTAGCAAGTCCTTCCGGCGTCAGACTTCTCCCCTCTTGTTTTGCGATATCCGCAGCTGTCGTTATCTCGATCAGGAGGTTGCCCAGAGCTTCGCTCCACTGATGCTTGTCGTTCTCTGAGATCCCCTGGAGTTCGCGCAGGAGGCGGGCATTACAGATGGCATGATCACTGGTATACCTGAAGTATGGCGCCCAGAAATCATGGATCATCGTTCCCTTGAATGCGGGCAGGATCCCCATGGCATCGGTCGTTTGCGCTCCTCGTTTCCGATGGCACCCGTAGGAGGTGAGGAG
>MPOY01000496.1 GCA_001896715.1 Methanoculleus sp. EBM-46 | reverse complement strand
GACGATGAAGACCGCGTCGAACGTCTCCCCGCAAAACGGGAGGTGCCGGGCATCGGCAACGGCCAGATGGACCGACGCCGTATCCGGCCGCTGCCGGGCGAGGGCGACGGCGCGAGGGGATACGTCGATCGCGACGGCTCCGGATGAATGCCGGGCAAGGGCGGAGAGGGTTTTGCCGTTGCCGCAGCCAAGTTCCAGGACGGCGGCGCCGGCGGGTATATCGGGGAGCGGCGCCACCGCTCCGCCCCAGAGGTTTCCCCGCCTCCGGTAGTCCTCGTCCCATGCGGCCGCGTGATCGGTCACGCTGCACATGTCGGCGTCGCCCGGACATAATGGTTCGTTCCGCCTGCCCGGGGAAGGTTTTTGTCTCAGGAGAGGTGAGATATGATCGTTATGGACCTCCAGGCTCCCGCTGTGGCGATACTGGCCCTCGCTCTCTTCACGGGCATACTGTTCAGCCCGTCCATGGCAGCATCGGAGATTGCCGATATCGAGCCCTCGCAGCCTGCCGCCGCCCGGAACATATCAACCCTCCTGTCCGGGGTTGAGGAGTGGCTCCAGGGCGGCCGTCTCCTGAACTTCACCCCCGACCAGGTGGCGGATGAACCGGTGGAGAACGAGACCCCTCCCCCGCCGGTCGAGGAGATCCTCGAGCCCGTCTACGATGACGACGAACTGGACCTGCTGGTCGAGGAAAACGGCATATCGCTCATGCTTCTTTCGTTGCAGAACACCTGCGCCCTCTTTGCCTGGGACGAGGTGCCGGCAAAGGAGAGCGGTGCGGCGCTCCGGGCGCTTGCCGCCGGCCTTCGCAGGGATGTGGCGGCGATGGATATCTCGGAGGACCGCGAGGCCCTGAAGGATGCATTCACCCGTGCACTCGAGTCCTACGAGGCCGCCGGCACACTGCTCCAGGGGAACGCCCCCCTCAACAGGACGACGGTGGATGCGGCAGTCGAGGCGAACCTGGAAGGGTCGGACTGCCTTCGCGAGGCGTCGAAATACCTGGAGCGCCCGTTGCTGAAGGCGCCGGAGGATATCGCGGCGATCAGCCTCTCCCTGCCCCGCCCGCGCACCGCGTCCGCATCGGACGAGGAACTGATGCTCCTGCAGCGCTACGTCTATGAAGACCGGAACCGCGCAAACGACATATCCCTGATGTTTGAGTCGGTGAGCAAGACCCGCATATACTACGCCCGCGACGAGGGCGGAGAGGAAGTATTCGCGGAACCCGGAAGGGTCTTCCTGCTCGTCAAGGTGAAGGTTACGAACCTGGGCCACAAAGGGGAGAGCAGGACGTATACGGTGCGGACCCCCGACATCCGGGAT